>JAKAMM010000224.1 GCA_021812905.1 Chloroflexota bacterium
GGCGTTGGTTGAGCCACTCAATCAGTGACTGGGTATATTCGGGCGGCTGGCTTGGCGTGGCAGGTTTTAGCGCAGGTGCTACGGCCAAAATCGCGGGCTTCGGTGCGGCGTAACCAGGGACGATAATATATTCCATCTGATTCGGTTCGACGGGTTGGTAGCCTAAAGCCAGGGCGCGCTGTTCCATGGTGTAGGTGGAGGTTATTTCGGCCAGTTTGTTTTGCAGGTCCGCGTTGGTGTGTTGGATGACGGTCAACTGGGCGGTCATATCTTGAATATTGCGGCCTTGTATGCCCGCTTGCGATGTGATGTCGAGATATAAGGCCGCGACCAGGGCGAGTCCAAAGATGCCGAGCAGAAAAGCGCCGATCCATTGCATTTGGATCCGCCAGGGAGCCTGCTTGTAAGCGTGGATGAAATTATCGACTGTGTAATTTACGTTTTGCATATCAGACTCACTTATAATTTTTCAACAACTCTTAACTTTGCACTGCGCGCCCGTGGGTTTTCCTTGATCTCTTCCTCATCGGGCATGATCGGTTTTCGATTGATCTCTTTCAGCGTTGCCTTGCATTCCACTTTATAAATTTGTTCGTAAGGCGGATTAACCAAATCTTTGGCTTGCTCACGGAAAAAATCCTTGACGATGCGGTCTTCCAGCGAGTGGAAGGAAATCACTGCCAGCCTCCCGCCTCGACGCAAAGCGGACACCGCTTTCGGGAGCGCGTTCTCGACTGTTGCCAATTCATCGTTGACCGCGATGCGCAGCGCCTGAAACGTGCGTGTGGCGGGATGAACCCGGCTGTGTTCCGGGTAGGCTCGCTTGACGATCTCGGCCAGTTGCGTTGTTGTCCTCAGCGGCCTGGCTTTGATGATCTCGCGGACAATCCTTCTTGCGCGCGGTTCCTCTCCATATTTGAAGAGCAGGTCGGCGAGGTCCGCTTCGGGCAGGGTATTGACCAGTTGCGCGGCGGTCAGCCCAAAGTCACGATTGAAGCGCATGTCGAGCGGGGCGTCGTGCGTGAACGAGAATCCGCGTTCGGGCGTGTCCAATTGCATCGAAGACAATCCGAGGTCGAGCAGGATGCCGTCCACCGCATCCCAGCCGATTTCGCGCATCACATCCAAAAGAGAATCGTAGGAGGCCTGGGCCAGATGCGCTCGCTTACCGAAAGGAGCCAAGTTCTCTCGGGCGAGTGCCAGTGCCTGAGTATCTACATCCAGACCGAGCAGACGACCGTCTGGCGCACAGGCCTCCAGAATTCCGCGGGCATGACCGCCCGCTCCCAAAGTTCCGTCCACATACTTTCCCGGGCTTTTGGGTTGCAATGCGTGTATAATTTCTTTGTAAAGTACAGGTTTGTGCGGCGTGTTCATGGCCGCATCAGCCAGGTTTCTGGCCGGATAAATTCAATGTAGAGAAGCGCTGGTTATTGGCTTCCGTGTTTTGGATCTGGGCCATCTGTTCATTCCAAGCCGAAGGCATCCAGATCTCGAAGTACTCTCCCTGACCAGCCACGATGGCTTCGTTCTCGATGCCCGCGAATTGACGCAGAAGCTGCGGTACGAGGATGCGCCCGACCTTATCCACTTCAACCGGAAAAGCGTTTGAAAAAATCAAGCGGCGCAAGAGGCGTGCGGTTGGGTCGGCCAGGTTCATGGCATTGACGCGTTCATAAACCTGTTGGAAGTAGCCATTGGCCATGACCATCAGACAGCGATCAAAGCCTTGAGTGATGAAGGCGCCGCCTTCCAACAATTCGCGGAAGCGCGCCGGAACCATCAGGCGGCCCTTTTCATCGAGCGAATGTTGGAACTGGCCTAAGAACATTAGTTCTACTTCTCCTTTAATGCGGCGAACGCCGGGCATCCGGCGTCCTCCATTTTCTACCACTCTTTCCCACATTATACAACTTTGTGTGGAGAAATCAAGTATTTTTGATTGAAATTTTCAATCCTGATAGGACCTATTTCTCATCCATGCCAGCAGTCTTTCCCACCTTTTCCCTGCTCGAATCAACCAACTGGCGCGATTATGAATTGCTCGATAGCGGCGATGGATTAAAGCTCGAACGATTCGGGCCCTATATTTTTTCACGACCCGAAGTGCAGGCCATGTGGAAACGAGCCCTGCCCGAAAAAGATTGGGCCGCGGCACACGCCACATTTCATCCGACCGCTGAAGAAAGCGGCGGGCATTGGGTTTGGAAAAAAGCATCCGAAGAAAAATGGAAGATGAAATATTCCCTGCCGGGGATTCAAAGCGACTTAAAGTTTTGGGCGATGACCACGCCCGGACGTCATCTGGGCATTTTCCCCGAAGTCGCTGCACACTGGGACTTTATGGCGGACGCCGTTCAAAAGGCCGCTCGGCCCGCGAATGTTCTCAACCTATTTGGTTACACGGGTCTGGCATCATTAGCAGCGGCCGCGGCGGGCGCGCAAGTCACGCACGTGGACGCTTCGAAAAAATCTGTCGGCTGGGCGCGCGAGAATCAGGAATTATCCGGGTTGAGCAGCAAACCCATTCGTTGGATCGTGGACGACGCGCAAAAATTTGTTCAGCGTGAAGGACGGCGCGGAACAAAATATGATGGGATTATTCTTGACCCGCCAAAATTTGGACGCGGCCCCAAAGGCGAAATTTGGGAAGTCTATAAATCGTTGCCAAGCCTGCTGGAAGATTGCCGAGCTATCCTAAGCGACAGGCCGCTGTTCATGATCGTGACGGTTTATGCCGTCAAGGCATCAGCCATCCATGTTGGACAGGCCTTGCAGGAAATCATGGTGAAATTCAAAGGCAAAGTCGAAAGTGGTGAATTGGTGACGCGCGAAAAATCGGCGGGACGCTTGCTCTCGCAGGCAGTTTATGCCAGGTGGCAGGCCGAATAAAGAATCCTTGTTATTAAAAAATCAAGGCGACCCATCATCGATCGCCTTGATTTTTTTGTCGGCTAAAGACTACTTGACCATCTTCCACGCGGCAGGCAGAGTCACTGCGGCGAGAATCAGTTTGATGATGTCGCCGATCAGGAATGGCAATAAACCTGCAATGATGGCTTTGCTAAAACTGCCTAGCAGAATCACCAGCCATGCAACGCCGAAGAAATAAATTACCAGCGTGCCAACAACGAACGGAACGAACGAAGTACGGACAGCTCTTTCGAGTCCGCGCTCAGCCAGGAGACCGATGACATAAGCCGCGACGATGAACCCGGCCAAATATCCAGCCGTCGCGCCGACCAGCACATGCCATCCGCTTGCGCCGCCCGCGAAGAAGGGTAAGCCAACAACACCTTCGATGATGTAGAGAAGCATGGATGCCAATCCACGCTTCGATCCCAGTGCCGCGCCAATCAGTAATACGCCAAACGTTTGTCCGGTGAGCGGGACAGGTGTAAAAGGCAATGGAATAGTTATTTGTGCTGATGCTGCAACCAGCAAACTGCCTACGACGATCAAGGCAATATCACGCAGCCATGCAGATGCGCGCGGAAAATAGCGAGTGGAGAGGGTGGGAACTAAAGTTGTCATTGAGTGTCCTTTATAATTAAGATGCCTGTTTCCCCATTGATAACACATTTGTCTTGAAACCGTTGTCCGTAGCAGTCGGAGCGCCGAAGCGATGGTAAAAAAGATCGTAGTAATCAACGGTGGTACGTGTGGCATTGACCAGCCAGTTGGTGGAGGACACCAGGCTTGGGCCGTTGGACGAGAGCGCCGGATCAAAGTCATACCCGGTCCCGTAAAGGACTGCCCCGGGGTAGCCGCCGGCGCCGTTTGTGTTAAACACGCGCGGCACGACGGAGGGGATGTACGAACGGAGAGCACCGGAAGCGTACACGTCCCCGCCCCCGGTCTGCACCCAGGCGGTCCCTTTGGTATAGCCGATTTCCCACTTCACGGTGTCTCCGCCGTTGGCCGTTGCTGTGTACCCAAGCCCAAGGAGTGTTCCATTTTGATAGATACACGGACTGGAAACCACCCAATTGGCGCTCGGCGGAGTTTGGGTCAGTGTGTAGGAGCCGGGCGTCACATTAGAAAATGTGAGCAGTGTCGCCCCGCTTTGGGTTTGCGGAGCCGGCGGATTGACGGTGAATCCAAACACGGTGCCGGAAACGCCGGAGCCGGCCACATACGCATTA
>JAKAMM010000225.1 GCA_021812905.1 Chloroflexota bacterium
CTCGACGAGTACATCCAGACCGGCGTGTTGATGGACTCTGCCGTCACGCCTGAAATATTATTGCAGGTTTTCTATCCAAACACACCCCTGCACGACGGCGCGGCGATTCTTTCCGGACCCAGACTGGTCGCGGCCGCCTGTGTCATGCCCCTTTCCTCGAGCGGAATCTTGAACCGCTCCCCCGAGCGTCAGATGGGACTCCGCCACCGCGCCGCACTCGGCATCTCGGAAGAAAGCGATGCCATCGCTGTCGTCGTCTCGGAGGAGACCGGCGCCATTGCCATCGCCCACGCCGGGCGCATGATCCGTCGGCTAGATCCAGAGCGGTTGGAAAATATTCTGATCGCCTTCTTCAGGCCAACAACCAAACAGCAAAGTAACAACTGGCTTGGACGATTTTTCCCTTATCTTTTTTCACGCAAGGATGATTGAAATGTTAAGCCGCTTTGGCACGAACTTCCGTACCTTCTTATGGGCCTTTGCACTCGCCTTGGCCGTTTGGGTGGCCGCTGTCACAGCCGCCGACCCGGATGAAGTCCGCGCCTACCCCTACCCCATCAAAATCCAGATCGTCGGTCAGGATTCCGGCCTGATCGTCAACGGTAACATATCGCAGGGAGTGCAAGTCACCCTGCGCGCGCCACGCTCCGTCTGGGATCAATTGACCACGCGCTCTGATAGTGTGCGCGCTGTGCTCGATCTCTCCGGTCTCGGTGCAGGCGAACATAAACTCGATTTGCAGATTCAAATAAACGCGCGCCCGGTACGTATCATTACCGTCAGCCCGGCCAGTGTCACGTTGACGCTCGAACCGCTCATCAGCCGCACTCTTCCGCTTGACTTGAGTCTTTCGGGACAGCCCGCCACCGGCTATCAAGCCGGAAACACAAGTCTTGATCCGCAGAATGTTGTCATTGCCGGGCCACAGTCACTTGTCGACAGCGTCAAGCGCTTGCGCGTCCTGCTCAACCTGGACGGCGTTCGCGAGAGCATTGACCAGGCCCTGATCATCCAGGCGCTTGATCAAAATAATCAGCCGGTCACCGGTATTACGATCCATCCCGAAACCGCACAAGTCAAATTGCCGGTCAGTCAGCAGGGCGGCTATCGAGACATGGCCGTCAAAGTGATCGTACATGGACAAATCGCCAGCGGCTACCGGCTTGAAAATATCTCTGTGTTCCCGCCAGTTGTTACGGTATACTCATCCGACCCGACAGTGGTAAATGCGCTGCCGGGCGTGGTCGAGACCCAGCCACTGGACTTGCAAGACGCGAAAGATAATCTCACGACTCGTTTGCAACTCAACCTTCCACCCGGCATCTCAGTCGTTGGTGAACAAACTGTCTTGATACAAGCGGGCATCTCCGCCATCCAAAGCAGTCTCACCCTTTCGGGAGAGAATGTTGAAGTGAACGGATTACCCTCAGGCTTGACCGCACGGGTTTCGCCCACAACCGTGGACGTGATCCTTTCCGGGCCGCTCCCGCTTTTGAACACGCTTACTCGACAGGATGTGCGCGTTACCGTAGATGTAACGGGATTGGCGATCGGGACTCATCAACTAACCCCCAAGGTCGAAGTGCTGATCTCAAATGTGAAAGTCGAATCGCTTCTTCCCGGGACGGTGGAAGTGACCCTCGTTTCCAGTCCGACTCCTACACCCAAGCCTTAACCCAAAACGCTCCCGCCGCCGTGATGCGGCGAGGATGCCATTGAGAGATAAAATGTCCAAACCCATCGTCGCCCTTGTTGGACGTCCCAACGTGGGCAAAAGTACATTATTCAACCGCCTGGTCGGTGAACGTCTCGCCATCGTGGACGACACCCCCGGCACCACGCGTGACCGGCTGTTCGCCGAGGCTGAGTGGAATGGCCGCGCCTTCGGCATTGTCGATACCGGCGGCATCGATCCAACTCATGGCGGCAAGATTCCGCTCTCAATCGGCTCTGCGGATTTCATCAAGGAGATCAAGGGTCAGGCTTTCATCGCGGCCGAAGAAGCCGATGTGATTTTATTTGTCACCGACGGGGAAAGCGGCATCACCCCGGCTGATCGGGAAGTGGCCGAGATCATGCGCCGCCATCAAAAGAAACAACCGGACGGAAGTTTCCTGCCTCACATTTTTGTCGTGGTAAATAAATGCGAGTCTGCCAGCAGACGCGAGAATGCAGGCGAGTTTTATGAACTGGGACTTGGCGCTCCATATCCGGTTTCGGCTATACACGGAACGGATATTGGCGATCTGCTGGATGACCTGGTCAAAAGTTTTCCGGAGGCCGCTGAAGAAGAAGATGACTCGGTCAAGATCGCGCTGGTTGGAAAACCCAACGCTGGAAAATCGAGCCTGCTCAATAAGCTGGCCGGAAAAGAGCGTGCCATTGTCAGCCCGATCGCTGGGACGACCCGTGATGCAATAGATACAAAAATCGAATTTGATGGCATCCCCGTTACCCTGATCGACACGGCTGGCATTCGCCGCCGCGGCAAGATCGAACGGGGCGTGGAACAATTTAGCGTTATTCGTGCGTTCAAGGCCATCGAACGTGCGGATGTGGCCCTGTTGCTGATCGATGCCACAACCGGCATTTCAGCGCAGGATGCTCACATCGCCGGTTTTATTTTAGAAGCCTGGAAGTCGTGCGTGGTGCTGGTCAACAAGTGGGACGCGGTGGAAAAAGATTCTTACTCGATGGATGAATACACGCGCAAGATCCGCGCTGACTTGAACTTTATGGATTACGTTCCACTTTTATTCATCTCCGCCAAAACCGGCCAGCGTGTGGAACAGGTGATGCCGATGGCTTTGCGTGTCCAGGAGGAACGTCTGGCGCGGCTGGCAACTTCCAAGATCAATAAGGTTTTGGTCGAGGCGCAGGACGCGCATGCCGCCCCATCTCATGCAGGGCGCCAGCTCAAGATTTTCTACGGCACACAGGTGCGCTCCGACCCGCCAACTTTCATGATCTATGTCAACGACCCGAAGTTGATGCACTTTTCTTATCTACGGTTTCTGGAGAACCGTTTACGGGAAGAATATGGCTTCCTGGGAACGCCGATACGAATTGTGATAAAAGGCCGCAGAGACGAATAAAAATGGAGTAGACTAAAGAAAGTCCATAAAATTTCTCGCTGCCTAATGGCAGCGAGAAATTTTTTATGGGGTAGTTTTCACTTTCACGGCATGATTGTTACAGCATTCACAACCCAGTTTGGATCGGTACCGCCGTTGTCTGAAAACTCGAGCTCTAAGGTGTTTGTGGTAACGATCACAGAGAATGTATTGACTGCAAAATTTCCTGCGGTAGTGTCCACATCTGGTAAGACAGTCGTTCCGTTTGCTTTGACTACCATGTTGTCATGGGCATAATCATTGTCTCCCATCGTAATGCTGACAGTATAGGTGCCATTGGGCAGATCCACCTTGAATGTCCCCGCAGCAGTGCTTTGGACCAAGTCCCTTTTCAAAAAATCTGGAGCCCCTCGATCTCTTGATCCGAGAGCTGACGTATTGATCCAGCCATATCCACCACTTGGCGAATAAGTCGTCGTTTGATCTACCCGTGTATAGCCTAATGGAACAGGAGAAAAAGGCGTACCGAAATCATATTTATATCCGGTTGGAGACAGAGTAGGTGTTGCTGGAGGCGGACTCGATGTTCCAACTGTGTGTATAGCGGTACTTGAATTCCCCACATAGTTGCCATCACCGCTGTACGTAGCTGTGAGGGTCTTCGAGCCACTCGTAGAGAAAACTACACTGCAGCTACCGGTCCCGCTTGTTAATGTGAGTGTGCAATTGGTGTCCGCGCCGGTGATGGCGACAGTTCCGGTTGGCGTGGATCCTGCTCCTGCCACTGAGACGGTCACGTTAACCGATTCGTACGGCGCAGATGGATCTGGTGTGTCAGCAATGGTGATCGTCGTAGTTGAACCCTGGATGACCGTATGGTTCGTAGAACCAGAACTGCCTGCATAGTTCAGATCGCCGTTGTACGTAGCTGTGATAACTTTAGCGCCGGCGGTGTTGAAGACCACAGTACAACTGCCGCTCCCGCTGGCTAATGTGAGTGTGCAATTGCTATCCGCGCCGCTGATGGCTACCGTGCCAGTGGGGGTAGCGCCCGCCCCTGTC
>JAKAMM010000226.1 GCA_021812905.1 Chloroflexota bacterium
CACACCTGCAGAATCCTTTTCCCCTTCACTGATCTCACTGGATGCTTTGATGGAGTCCTTACAGGTTTCCCCATGAATTAAGTGCTTGTCTTCCAAAGGAGTTGACATGAGCTTTTTTATCAAGACGATTCATGCTTCAGAAGCGACGGGCCAACTGCGTGAATTTTATGATAAAGACATCAAAGACCTGGGGATTGCATCCAACACAACACGCTCGTTCAGCTTGCATCCCGAAACCTGGGAAGCTTTCACCGGGTTGATCAGGAGCATCCGAAAGAATATTCGACTACGGGACTATGAACTGACGACATTTGCCGCCGCAATGGAAATGGGATGCACGTTCTGAATGCTCGCACATGGAGCGGTGCTCCGCAAAAATTTCTTTACAGCCGAACAACTGGAAGCCATTGCGAAAGATTTTCGCCGTGCCGATCTCGAAGAAAAAGAAGTAGTCATGATGGAATACGCGCAGAAAATTGTGCGCGAGGCCCCGTCTACCACACAGGATGATTTCGATAACTTACGAAAAGCCGGCTGGACCGACGAAGAGATATTGAGCATCACGCTGACTACGGCGACCCGATCCTTTGTCAGCAAAGTTTTTGACGCACTTGGCGCAGATGCAGATGCCATTTACAAAGAGTTGGACGAAGAAACGCATCACGCTTTAATCGGTAAACGTTCTTTTACTGTTTAAGAAAAGGAGCTGGAATGCCTTTTTATCATAAGCTCGGCAAAATTCCGCATAAGCGTCACACACAATTCAAAAAACCAGACGGAAAACTTTATCGCGAAGAACTGATGGGGCTGGAAGGCTTCTCTTCCATCCAATCCATCCTCTACCATACTTACCTGCCGCCGCGTGTAACGCGGACCGAAGACCTCGGCCCGCTCAAACCTGAATACGTGGACTTCGGCCCCATCCGCCACCGCGCTTTCGAGACGGCTCAAGCCCCGCTCGGAACAGATCCAGTTTCGGCGCGGATGCCCCTGCTCGGCAACAACGACGTCATCCTCGGCATTTGCCGCGCCAGCAAAAGCATGGACTATTTTTATCGCAACGCGCAGGCTTACGAGACGTGGTTCATGCACGAAGGCAAAGGCACACTCAAAAGCCAGTTTGGGAATCTGGAATTTCGTTCCGGCGATTACATCGTGATCCCATTTGGAACGACCTGGCAGATGCAGATCGATTCCAAAGAAGCTCGCTTTTTCACCATCGAATGTCCATCACAGATCGTGCCGCCAAAACGCTATCGCAACGATTACGGCCAACTGCTCGAACACGCTCCGTATTCCGAGCGGGACATCCGCGTGCCGTCAGAGTTGGAGACGTATAATGAACGCGGCCAGTTCGAGGTCCGCGTAAAGGTGCGAGACAGATTGTCCCGCCACATGCTGGATTATCATCCCTTCGATGTAGTCGGCTGGGATGGTTATTTGTATCCGTGGATTTTCAACATCGAAGATTTCGAACCGATCACAGGCCGTGTCCACCAGCCGCCGCCTGTTCATCAAACTTTCGAAGGGCATAACTTTGTCGTGTGTTCATTCGTGCCGCGGCTCTTTGATTATCATCCTGAAGGAATCCCCGTGCCGTATAATCACTCGAATGTGAACTCGGATGAAGTGTTATATTATGCTGAAGGAAATTTCATGTCGCGCAAAGGCATCGACCAATACGACATCAGCCTGCATCCTTACGGCCTGCCACACGGCCCGCAGCCCGGCATGACGGAAGCCAGCATCGGCAAAAAGGAAACCACCGAGCTGGCCGTGATGGTGGATACTTTTTATCCGCTCAATCTCACCAGGCAGGCAGTGGAAATGGAAAAGAAAGAATATATGGCAAGCTGGCTGGAAGGCAATGGAGAATAACCGGTGGTCACGCTTCAAGCGTGGCCTTTATAATACATGTCATGGAAATTTCTCCGGCAAGCCTTTCTCACCAATCCATCTACAAAATCTTGATCGGCTCGGTTCTTCCCCGACCGATTGGCTGGATCTCGTCTGTGGATATCAATGGCCGCCCAAACCTGGCCCCGTTTTCATTCTTCAACGTGGTCTGCTCCAAACCGCCCATGGTTGTTTTTTGTCCGCTCATTCGCGGCACGGATGGCAAGACCAAGGACACGCTCAACAATGTGCGCGCCACCGGTGAGTTCGTGGTCAATATCGTGACCGAGGAACTGGTGACCGCCATGAATCTGTCCTCAATTGAAGACGCTCCCGAATTAAATGAATTTGAGTTTGCTGGCTTGACTGCCGCCCCGTCGCTGGTTGTCCGCCCGCCGCGCGTCGCAGAAAGCCCGATCCACTTTGAATGCAAAGTCCATCAAATCGTGGACATCAGCGACCAGCCGGGTGGAGGCAGTCTGGTGATCGGCGTCATCCTTCACATCCACGTGGACGAGCGCGTTCTGCTCGGTGAGGATAAAATCAATTTGTCCGCGTTGAAACCCGTCGGCAGGCTGGCGGGCAACTATTATACAAGAGTGACCGATCTGTTCAAAATGGAACGTCCCAAAACGAAACTTCAGGAGAAAGCAAAATGAAATTGCGGAAAACAATCTTGATATTTTCCAGCGCACTCATCCTGAGTATGCTGGCTTGCAACATCGGCTTGCAAGCGCCGACGGCATTAAGCCCGCGCGATGCGGCTGGGACCATCGTGGCGCAGACGTTACAGGCGCAGGGATTGCCAACTTCATCAGGTCAGGTTCTGAATTCGCCCGTACCGACTGCATCGCAGGGAGCCGCGGCCACCCCAACCTTCTCCAAGCCGATGCTGACCATCAACGCTGCAACGAATTGCCGCAGCGGACCAAGCGCTAATTTTGAGATCATTACATCTGCGCCTGCCGGAACGCAAGCTGAGATCGTCGGGAAGGATACGGCGGATAATTACTGGCTGATCAAAACCCCGAACGGCACCGGCACTTGCTGGATGTCGGGTCAATACGCGACACCCAGCGGCGATTATGCGGCCCTGCCGGAAACCACACCCGAAGCTCCAACGCCGGGCGTACCATCCCGACCGGGAAGTTTATATTACAACTTTAGCTGCACAAATGGCGCTACTGTTGTTACCACCAACCTAACCTGGAGCGACAATGCCGATAACGAAAACGGCTATCGCGTCTATCGCTTCGATACAATGATCGCCGACCTGCCAGCCAATTCGAGCGCTTACACCGATACAACAACTATCACTTATGGAAGCACGCTGACTTATTATGTCGAAGCATATAATGCGGCGGGAGCCTCAGCGAGAAGAACTGCCAGTTTCTCGTGCCAGTAGATAAATGTAAATAAACAAGCAGGTCACGCTTGAAGCGTGACCTGCTTGTTTATTCTTCCAGCGCTTCTTTGGCCTTCTTGGTTTGTTTGCCGCGTTCGTCGGTATTGAGAATGCGTTTGCGGATGCGGTACGACTCAGGCGTCACTTCGAGCAGTTCGTCGTCAGCGAGGTATTCAACTGCCTCGTCGAGACTCATTTGTCGGGGCGGGGTGAGGCGGATTTCCATGTCAGCGCCCGCAGAACGAATGTTGGTCAAATGTTTCTTTTTGCAGACGTTGATCGGCATGTCACCGGGGCGGGCATTCTCACCAATCACCATGCCTTCATAAACGGCAATGCCCGGACCGAGGAACAACGTGCCGCGTTCCTCGGCGTTCTTCAAAGCGTAAGCAGTCGTATCGCCGGCTTCCATCGCCACCAGCGAACCGTTCGAACGAACGGCCATGGCCCCGGCCAGCTCATCATAACTGTGGAAGACCGTGTGCATCACGCCCGCGCCGCGTGTGGCGGTCAAAAATTGGTAACGGAAACCGAGCAGGCCGCGCGTTGGAGAAACATAAACCAGGCGCATGTGTCCATCGCCGGTATCTTCCATATTCATCATCCGGCCGCGGCGTGATCCCAGCATTTCGACCACGCGGCCAACCGTCTCAGAACTGGTTTCGATGTGCACCTCTTCATACGGTTCGAGCAGGGAGCCATCCTCGGCCTTGTGATAAATCACTTCGGGGCGCGAGACCATAAACTCATAGCCCTCGCGGCGCATGGTCTCGATCAGGATGCCGAGATGTAGCTCACCGCGT
>JAKAMM010000006.1 GCA_021812905.1 Chloroflexota bacterium
CATTCTCATTTAGAAAAACCACTGCACTATCGAAAGAAAGAACCAGGGCCAGCCCATTCAACAAACTGTTCAACACATTTTCCAGATCAAGGCTGGAAGCCAGCGTGTTGGCCGCCTGACGCAGCGTTTCGGCCTCCTGGCGGCGTAGACGTTCGGCTTCAAACAGACGCGCATTCTGTATGGCAATCGCGATCTGCGCCGCGAGCGTTTCCAACAGGCGTTGGTCCGCTTCGGTGTAGGCGTTCATGCCGGCGCTCTCAATGTTTACCACGCCGATGATCAAATTTCCAACCATAAGCGGTACGCACAACTCCGATCGGGCATCTTCCGAGGTCGAGACGTAACGCGCGTCAGTGCGAACATCGCCCAGGCAAATGCTTTGTCCGTGTTGCGCAACCCAACCGGTAATGCCGTTTCCCAAACGAAGTTCATGTAAAATGACATATTCCTTATATTCCTGAATGGATGTAAACCACCGCCCTTGATCGCTGACCGCGAAAGGAACCAAATTTCCGGACGGTTCATCCACCAGAAGGACGGCCCCATGGTCGTAATCCAGTATTTTCTTGAGCAGGCGGATCAATTCATCCGCCAGAGTCTCCGGTGTCAGGATCCGCTGGAGGCGCTGGGAGGCATCATAAATGACCGAGAGTTCCGTCAGGCGCTGTTGCAGGGCGTCTTCGGCCAGTTTGCGTTCGGTAATATCCCGTCCAACCCAAACGACCGTGCCTGCTGTCAGCGGGGAAGTCGTACCGGAAAACCAGGTGATGTGGTCGCCAATCAAAAGAGCATATTCAAATCGAATGGTCTGTTTTTTGTCCAGCGCCTCGCGGATGTGCCCTACAAGCTCATCGGCCTTTTGCCGCGAGTAGACCTCGTGCATGCATGTGCCCAATAGCATTTCAGCCGGTTGATGCAGTAGATCGGGATTGGTAGGAGCTATTTTGAGATAGCGGCCATCTCTATCGAGCACCAGCACAACGTCCGGCATGGATGCGAAAATGGCGCTGAGTTCCGCTTCGGATGCGGTCAGCGCCTCTTCGCTCCGTTTGCGGTTGGTGATATCAATGTGGATACCCTGCCAATATAAAGGTTGCCCGGCATCATCCCTGATCAACACGGCTTCGTCTTTGATCCAAACGATGTGACCGTCGCGTGCCACCAGGCGATATTCCATCCTAAACGGTTCACCGGTTTTATTGGCACGGATGCTTTCCGTTTGCCAGGCCGCGTAATCATCCGGATGAATTACCCTTTTCCAAAAATCCGGGTGCGTCGTCCATGCCTCCGGTTTATATCCCAGCCAGGCTTCCACCTGAGGGCTGATGTAAATCGTGGAGCTAAGATCATTCACATCGTCCACGTAGAAAATCGCGCTGACATTTTCCACCAAAGCGCGATACTTTGCCTCGGCTGCACGTTGGGACTCTTCGGCGCGTTTACGCTCGGTAATATCCTGCGCCAGGGCAATGACCACATCTTGGCCGAGATAGGTTCCTTTATACAAGCGCACATTCTTGGGAAAGGCCTCGCCGTTGTTCCGTAATCCCCAGAACTCAAATTCCTGCGGTTGGCCCTCGAAGGCAAGCTGGATGGCGCGTTGCACTTTCTTAAGATCGTTCCTGCCCGGCGCAGAAATAAGCGCGGGCGTCTTGCCAATCAGAAACTCGCGCGGGTAACCATACATTTTTACCGCGCCGTCATTGATGTCCAAAAAGCGGCCTTTGCGGTCTTGAACATAGATCGCTTCTGTCACGCTGTTGAATAGGCTGTGATAACTGCTTTCAAGCGCGCGCGCCTTGTCTTCAAGACGCTTACTTTCGGTAATATCGCGCACTATACCAGAAATGACATTATCTTTCAGGCTGGCGCTTAACCACACCCATTTCACTTCCCGCGAACGAGTGACGAACTGGGTTTCAAAGTTGTTTACTGCGCCGCCTCGTTTCAGCGCGGCGATGATCTTCTTACGGTCGCCGGGATTCTTATAAATCTCTTGAGCGGATCCCAGCAGTTTCATCTCTTTTGCTGACTTAAAGCCCATCAATTTGGCCAACACATCGTTCACATAAACGATCTTCCCCTGTACGGTTGTTTGGTATATGCCAGCCAGTGAGTTCTCGACCAGATTTCGATATCGTTCCTCGGATTCCGCCAGCTCCCTCAGCACAAGTTTGTTTTCCGTAATGTCCTTTGCCGAGACCAGCACAGCTTTACGGCCTTCATAAGTTAATTTATGGGATGTGATCTCGACATGGATAATGGAACCGTCTTTTTTGCAATGCCGCCATTCCCCCGAATGCTGCAGACGGGGCCGCCTGGCCTGCGCATGTTTCTTAACGCGCTTGACATCCTCCGGCGGACGTATGTCTGTGATGCGCAGTTTGAGGAATTCATCACGCGAGTAACCGTAAAGTTCCACCGCCGCCGCGTTGACATCCAGAAAAGACAATGTTTCCAGGTCATACACCCACATCGGAAGCGGATTGTTATCAAAAAGCAGACGAAAGTTTTTATTCTTGTTCCCCTCAGGTTTGCGAGAGGCAGACTTGGAAGGTGTTTTTGATCTCATGCAACCTCAGTCTCAAAAGATCGGATACCAGGATGCTTCCGGATAACTTCATTTTACTCTTATTTATTCTGGTTTGGTAACTCCTCAAGTATGGCATTGTGACTGCTAAATATGGCGGCATAGCGCTGAATCGGCGCAAGTTTTCCACAGGTTCGGCCACCACATATAACCATTTATCGAAACTTTCGTCTTTTTTGCTATATATCGCGCTTTCTGCCAAAACGCCCCACTTCCCCCTTCTTTTTGAGATGATATGCTTTTGGGTAAGAAAAGAAAAGGGATGTGAAATATTGAATCCGGGTTGTGCCAACCCCAAACGTTTTTGGCAGGCCGGTAATATTTTTCGACGCAAGAGTCATCGCCAGGTTTTTAAAAATCTGCGCGCCTCTTCGATCTCACCCTTCCCGGCCTTGCCGGCCTTTTCCCAATAGTCCAGCAACTCGGAAATTGTCAGGACAGCGTGAAGATGGAGTCCCGCCTCGGCCAGCGCCTCTTTGGCTCCGGATTGTCTGTCTATTAATACGACGATATCCTTTACGATCAATCCGGCGCCGGTCAGTTTTTCGATTGCTTCGAACTTGCTGCCACCGGTGGTGGCCAGGTCATCGATCACAATGACTGTTTCGCCAGCGTGGTACTCGCCCTCGATTTCAGCCTTTGTGCCATAGGTCTTGACTTCCTTGCGCGGGTAGATCATCGGGTAGCCCCCGGCGAGGCTGATGGCGGTGGCAATTGGAATTGCCGCGTAGGGCAACCCAGCGATCCTGTCGAATGACAAATTGGAGATCAGGGGAATAAAGGCGGAAGCGACTTGCTCCAGCAGTTTTGGATAAGAGATGATCCGGCGCAAATCAATATAGATTGGCGACTTGAGTCCCGACTTTAATGTGAATTCCCCAAATTGGATACAACCAGCCTCCACAAGACTGTCGGCAAGCAAAGCGATGGATTTTTCGGTCATCGTGTTGTCCTTTCCAAAAACGCCTGGAAATGTGGTCTGGATACACTCTTCGCTTAGATTGGCGGATAAGGAAATGCGCGCCGGTCCCTCGGGGCGGGCGGGAAAACTTTCAAAGCGATTAATTTGTCGGCGCGGGTTTGCAACGCGGCGATCTCTGCTGGGCTGAGATACGGCTCCAGGGGGCCGCACAAGTCGCGGCTCCGGGAAAGAAGCGAGAGCAATTCATCTGGAATGGGAAGCCCGGCAAAGTCCCAAATCACTGTCCGCAATTTATCTTCTGCGTGAAAACAAATGCCGTGATCGATGGCCCACAGTTTGTTCGTATTGGTCGCAAAAAAGACATGGCTGCCTTTGCGGTCGGCATTGTTGACCAGCAAGTCAAAGAGTACGACCGGCTTCAAGCGCGCTTTATCCTCCGCGCTGAAATTGAAGTAATGATATTCGGGATCGTACTCGATGTATTGCTGCAGGGAGCCGGGGCCGTACGGACCGTCGTCTCGAAGCGTCGTGAACGGGACAAAGTGAAAACCGAGCGATTCACTGACGAGATAGGCGGCCACCTCGCGCGAGGCGAGCGAGTTTTCGGGGAAATCCCACAGGGGCTGTTCGCCTTTGGATGGTTTGTAAACGGCGGAAAGTTCGCGGCCTTCGTGCTGAACGCTGACGAGGAAAGTGTAATTCGAGCCAAACGTGAATTGACCTTTCAGTTCAATCGCGCCAAACTGAAGGACAGTCTTAAGAGTTTCGTTGGACTGATTACTGATCACTGAAAACTGCCTGCACCGTGCCGCAGGCACAGGTGGTTACTGAGAATTAGTGTCTATTCCCGTTCTTCTTCGGGCAGAAGTGGCCTTCGGATTCTTCGGGCTGGCCGCACTGCGGACAGATGGCCCGTCCGCGCTGGACCACTTCCGTGCCCCAACGCGCCAGCCTGCGAACCTGTGGGCGCGAGCACCAGAAGCGGATCGCTGAGGCTTCTTCGGGCTCCTGCTCCTCCGTCAATAATTCGCGCGCAAACAGCACAACGCGATCACGCAGCTGGTCGTAACCGAGGCCGATCTCGCCGACGCGGAACAGCGGATCCACCGGAGGATGAATGCGCATCTGCTCCTCGACGTAATCCGCCTCGGCTTCCTCGAGGCTTGGATTCTGCCGTTCGATTTCCGCCAGGAATTTTTCCACGCCGATGGCCAAAGATTGCAACTGGGCCTTCTCGATGATTACGGTATAGGTCTTCTCGGCTTGAAAGGCCTGAATGTAAAAAACGCGCTGGCCGGGCTGGCCAATCGCGTCGCTTGTTATATAGTCGCAGGGATCAACATCAACTTCAAAACGTGGCAAAGGTTACCTTCGTGAGGGGAGTATACCAGAAATCAATATAAGGCTTTTTGGCAGGTCCCAGTGGGAAAGTTGTTCTTCGCGCCAGCGGAATATTCATCAAAGACTTGGAATTCTCAGAGGGTTCATAATTGCAATATATCCAAGTTTGATAAAATCCTTGAAAAGGTTCTGCGCGGAGCATCCGACGCAAATATTGACTTTCAAGATTTGCGCTAATTGTTGACTGAACTTGGAATTGACGAAAGAATTTGCAGTAGTCATCACATCTTCACAAAAGGAGGCGTGATGGAAATCATCAACTTGCAGGCAAAAGGTTCGAAGGCCAAACCTTATCAGGTGAAGCAGGTTCGTAATTTGATTTTGTGATTTGATTTGTTACGAGTATTCCATGCGCCAAATATTAACACAGATATTGCCACGCCAATCAGCCCAGCGAGAAGAACCAGTGCTGATTCAAGGTTGAGCCAGTTTTTCCCAAACGACCAGAACAAGATGACTCCGATTAGAAATGCAGAGACATAGGAAATCACAGACCAATTTACCTTATTGTTTTTCACTTTCTTTCCTTTCTTTACCCCACGATCAACTTGCCGCGCAACATGCCCATCTGGCATTGCGCGCTGAAAGTTTATTTTGAGTTCAAAAAATTTGTCAGAGTGATTTGGCTGATTCGCGAATACGCCATTTGGCGCATGCAAAAAAGTTGACAGTCCTCCATGAGAACATTACAATATTCTAAATTTCTAATATAAAGAGGATAACAAATGACAGACCGTCAAACATATAAACTACATGCGAGCATCTGCCATACATTAGCCAATCCCAAACGGCTGGAAATCATAGACAAATTGCGCGCCCGCGAATTGTCGGTAACTGAACTGGCGGGGGCTTTGGAAATCAGCCAGTCTAACCTGTCACAGCACCTGGCGCTCATGCGGCAGAGGGGCATCGTCACATCGCGACGCGAGGGGTTGAACGTTTTCTACAAGTTGAGCAATCCTAAGATCATCCAAGCCTGCGACTTAATGCGGCAGGTGCTGTTGGAACATTTAGAGACTTCCGCTGAACTGGCGCGAGAAAAAATTACAGAAAAGGAACCCATAGCATGACCGAAACCAAAATGACAAACTACCTGCTCATTATCAACGATGGCCCTTATGGGAATGAACGAGCCTATAATGCCTTGCGGCTTGCTATGAATCTCGCCAAACGACCCGAAGAAACGCATGTGCGCGTCTTTCTGATGGGTGACGGCGTGCAATGTGCCGCGCGCGGACAGGAAACGCCGCAGGGATACTACAACGTCGAGCGCATGTTGAGTTCTGTTCTGCGCGGCGGCGAGGTGGCAACCTGAGGGACGTGCCAGAAAGCCCGAGGTCTCGGGCAAGACGCATTAATGGAAAACATCCAAAGCGGGAGCATGGAATTGCTCACCGACTGGACACTGGCAGCGGACAAGGTGCTGGTGTTTTAACGCGAGGAGTCTGTGGCGCGCGAGATTCGCATCCAACTTCAGACTGAGAACTGCCGCGCCTGCCGCCGCTGTCTCGCGGCTGAGGTTTGTAAAGTGCGCGCCATCATGCGGATTGACGATGATGAACCGCCATACATTGATATCGAACGTTGCTATGACTGCCGTTTATGCATCCCCGCTTGTCACTTCGACGCGCTTCGTGTTGCAGGCAATATTCTGTTATCGGTAACTCATAGGTGAAATCATGACTGGTAAAACTGTACTTATCCTGGGCGGAGGCATCGGCGGACTGGTTGCCGCTAACGAACTACGGCGTCTCCTTCCGAATGAACATCGTATCGTGTTAGTTGAGAAGAATCCTCAGCATGCTTTTGCGCCATCCTTCCTATGGCTGATGACTGGTGACCGCCAGCCTGAGCAGATCACGCGGGATGTGCGCCAGCTCGTGCGTCCTGGCGTCGAGTTGATTCTGGCCGAAGCACAGGCGATTGATCTGTCGAATCGCCGCGTACAGACCAGCGCGCAGGCGTTGAATTACGATTATCTTATCTTTGCCCTCGGTGCGGAACTAGCCCCCGGCGCCATCCCCGGTTTGGCGGAGAGTGCGCAAACCTACTACACGTTCGATGGGGCAACGAAACTGCGCGATACTTTGCGAAACTTCGGCGGTGGAAAGGTGGCTGTAGTTGTGAGCGCCCTGCCCTATAAATGCCCCGGTGCGCCGCACGAAGGCGCGATGCTCATCGCCAACATGCTCCGCAGGCGCGGCTTGAACGAGAGCGAAGTACATCTCTTCACGCCGGAACCTCAGCCCATGCCGGTGGCGGGACCAGTTTTGGGCGATGCGGTGAAGCAAATGCTGTCAGATCGAGGCGTTGCTTTTCATCCACTGCACAAATTGACGCAAGTGGATTCAACTGCACGTAAGCTTGCCTTCGATGGACAAGGATCATTCCGCTACGACTTGCTGATCGCCATCCCGCCTCACCGCGGGCCGCGCATCGCTCAACAAGCCGGGCTGACCAATGAGGCTGGCTGGGTCCCGGTGGATCGGGCTACCCTCCAGACCCAGCACGAAAATGTGTATGCAATCGGCGACGCGACAGCCATCTCCATTCCCGGACGCTGGAAGCCCGATGTGCCTATGATGCTGCCAAAAGCCGGTGTGTTTGCCCATGTGCAAGCGGAGGTAGTTGCGCGCCGTATCGCCGCTGAGATCGCGGGAGCAAGCGGGAAAGATAATTTTCCAGGTATCGGCTACTGTATGCTGGAAGCAGGCGAAAATATGGCAGGATTCGCATACGGCAATTTCTTCGCTGAACCGTCGCCGCAGATCGAACTCCACAAGATGGGCAAATCCTGGCATCTCGGCAAAGTGTTGTTCGAGCAGTGGTGGCTAGCTCCCTACGGCTTAAAACGCGAGACACTGCGTTTAGCCCTATCACTTGGCGGCAGGACGCTCGGCATACCGATCAGCATTTAATCTACCTTCGCGAATTCTTTATCAAATCTTTACATCGGTGTGGGAGAATGTAAAGAACGTAATTGAAAAACTTTTGAAAGGAGAACGATTATGTGCGGTTGTATGTTAATGCATGCGGCGATGGACCATGAGGGACACCAGACCTCCACCCAGCCCGCGTCTGCGCCGCAGTCCAGCGTTATGCCTGCCGCCAGCGGACAGCGATGCGCCCATTGCGGTTTCCCCCTGGGACAGGGTTTTGCTTTTTGTCCCAACTGCGGCATGAGTCTCAAAACGGCAGAGTGTTCCGCCTGCGGACAAAAGGTTGATCCGAATTGGAGCGCGTGCGCCTACTGCGGCTCTCCACTTGGCGAAGCGGAAAAACAACCAGCCCATCATTAAGAAACCTTAAAGGTCTTTTTCCTGGGCAGAATCACTTATGAACAGTGAAATTTGTTTGGATCAGGTGCTTTTTATGCTAGGAATACCTTTAGGGTTTGTCGTGTACAGAATAAATCTCAAAGGAGTGAATGATGAGCAAAGTTAATTGGACTGTGGTCGTTGTAATCAGCATTATCGCCCTGCTCGTCTTGATGTTTGGCGCAAGCTTATTGGGCGGGTGGGGCTATGGCGGTTGGGGAATGATGGGCCCGTGGATGATGGGCGGCATGATGTTCATGTGGCTGATCCCCTTTGGTTTTCTCGTTCTGACCGTATTGGGAATCGTCTGGTTCGTGCGGGCGATCGGCGGCGGAAACATTCCCCCCGCTCCTGCCCATGCCTGCCCCAATTGCGGGCGCGGCGCGCAGGCTGATTGGAAAAACTGTCCCTACTGCGGGGCAGCGTTGGCAAAGTAACCTATTTTGTAAACGATAGCGGGGGCTGTCTAAAAAGGTGAGCAAAAACTGGGGAAAAGAGGCAGGAGACAGCGAGAGATAAAAAAACTGGCGGTCATTGGATCGCCAGTTTTTTTGTCCCCTGCTCGTTTTTACTGCTTTTGACCCGTTTTTCATTCCCTTTTTAGACAGCCCCTGATTTTTGTTGTTTTATGAAGCTGGGGGAAGCGGATCGTTGTTGACCGGAACTGCGGCTTGGGGTTTCTTGCGCAAGGTTAAGAATCCAACGGCGACCGGTACAAGGACGAAGATCACCGAAAGACAGAGCAGCACATAGCCAATTGGTGCCGGAACGGTCTGCGGCGTGGAGATGCCGCTGGAGTCGGTCACATTGATGGGCGCGCCGCTGGCAATAATGACTCCCCATACGCTGCTGAAGATTGCGGCACAGCAGCAGATCAACGCAGTCAGCACTGTTACGATAATTCCGAGGGGCCGATTGTTAGTCATTGTATTCTCCTTGTGAATGATATAAATAATTATACTGGTTATCAAAACGGGGCGCAAGTTTACTTGCATCCCATTTAGCTAGCTTCTCAACTTTGCACTAACTTCCTGTTCGAGCCGCTTCACGATCTTATTTCTGATCGCGGCGGCTTCGGCGTCGGTCATGGTTTTGTCTGGGGCCTGATATGTGAGACTATACGCCAGCGATTTTTTCCCGGCTCCGATCTGATCGCCGCGATAGACATCGAACAGGCGGATATTGCTCACGCTCTTTCCACCCGTTTGCTTGATCAGCGTTTCGACGCGTGATGCCGCAACCGATTCGTCCACGATGACGGCGATATCTTCATACATCGACGGGAATTCCGGAACAGGAGTGATTCCATACGTTGGGCTTGACCCGCGCAATGTTTCGAGATCGAATTCTGCCACCAGCACCGGAGAATCTCCAAACTCGTATTTTTCCTTCGCCAGCGGATGTAATTCGCCGAAGACGCCAACCGTCCGGCTGTCGATCATTATTTCGGCGGCCTTACCCGGGTGCAGATATTTAACGGAATCAGTTTCAGAGTAGACAGCGTTGACGAGGCGGAGGCCACTCAAAAGGAGTTCGAGGCGGCCCTTCATGTCGAAGAAATCCAACGCAGGCGAATCTTTCACATCCCACGCCGTCGCGCTTCGCAGGCCGGTCATCACGATCGCAAGTTTGCGCGGTTCGCTGGGTAAATCGTTTTGGACAGGCTCGAAGACGGAACCGATCTCGAAGAACGAAAACGATTCGCCGAGGCGGATATTTTTCTCGAGCACATCCAGCACGGACGCGACGAGACTGCGGCGCAAAACACTTTTTTCCGGCGCGATGGGATTCGCGAGGCGGACGTAATCATGATATTGTGCGATGCGCGATTCTTTTTCGATGGAAGTCATACGATAGGTGACGACTTCCTGCAGACCGAGCGCCACCAGCAGATCGCGCAGATGCTCTTCCCATTCGTGGACGGGGTTGCCGACCTGCGGCGGAAGCGCATCAGCCATGCTGGTGGCTGGAATGTTGTCGAAGCCGTAACCGCGCGCAACTTCTTCGAGCACGTCCGCCAGACCGACCACGCCCTCGTCAATATCCATGCGATGAGAGGGCGCCGTGACCGATATTCGTGTTGCGAGATTCGATAATTCGGTATTCGAGATTCGAGATTCGACTTTCGGCTTTCGAGCTTTTCCCGATTTTCGAGTATCAAGTATCGGGTCTTTTATTTTGCATTTGAACTCAAGTTTTTCAAGCAGTTCGACAATTTCGTCCGCACTCAATTGGATGCCAAGCAAGCGCGTGACGTCTTTCGGCGTGACGATGATGGTTGGGGCTCTCAGCTTGAGCGGATATTCATCGACAAGTCCCGGCGCGATATTTCCGCCGGACCATTCAGCCATGAGTTGAAGTCCACGCCGAACGCCTTTATCTGCCAGCGCGGGATGCACACCGCGCGAAAAACGGAACGAGGCTTCGGACGGAAGGTTATGTTGCTTGGCCGTGCGGCGGATGTTGATGAAATTCCAGGCCGCGCCTTCGAGCAATATGTTATTTGTGTTCGCGGTGACTTCAGACTCGGCGCCGCCCATCACGCCTGCAACCGAGAGAGAGCCTTTTTCGTCGCAAACCAAAACGTTTGTGGATGTGAGCATGCGTTCCACACCATCGAGCGTGGTGAGCTTTTCGCTGTCTTTTGCGGCGCGGGTGATGATCTTGACTTTGCGGGTCGGATCGGCACTCCGACTTACGAGCACATCATAATCGAACGCATGCAGCGGCTCTCCAAGTTCAAGCATGGCGTAGTTGGTCGCGTCCACGATATTATTGATCGGACGCATGCCTGCCAGTTTGAGTCGGCGCTGAATTTGATACGGGCTGGGTTTGATTTCCACATTGCGGATGAGTCCAGCCACGAAGCGCGGGTTGAGTTCGGGATTGGTGATCTCGATGGAAACCAAATCCTTTACTGAGGCGCCGGACGTTTTGAATTTAATTTCAGGTTTCTTCAGTTCACGTCCGGTCAACGCGGCGAGCTCACGCGCGACGCCGATCACGTTGGCGTTGCGCGCCATATTCGGCAGGATGGAAATATCCAGCACGGCATCGCCCATGTAATCGGCAAGAGACATGCCCAGCGGTGCGTCGTCGTCAAGAATGATGATGCCTTCGTGTTCTTCCGTAATGCCGAGTTCTTTTTCTGAGCAGACCATCGAATACGAATCCACGCCGCGAATCTTGGCGCGCTTGAGCGTGGTCAGGACAAGTCCAGCGGCATGACCATCGTACAGCGTCGAGCCTTCTTTGGCATACGCGACCTTAATCGGCCTGGCAAGTCTGCCAGTGCCTTTCAAATGGAAAATGTTCGGCGCGCCAGTCAACACGGTCTGGGATTGCTGTCCGTCATATAGATCGAGCAGAGTCAGCCGGTCCGCGTTGGGATGCGGGCCGACTTCGCGGATTTCCGCCACGACGATTTTGTCTTTGTCCCAACTAATGCCGTTGGTTTTGAACTCATGTTTCTCGCCGTCTTTATAAGCCGGCATCGGCAGACCCGCGTAGAGAATTTCATCCACTTCGAGTCCGGCCAATGTAAGTTTTCGGGCAATGTCTTCAATGGATAAGCCATCGAGGTCAATGAAATCTTTCAGCCAGGATAGAGGTATTTTCATAAGGAACTCCTTCGGAGTGCGATATTCGCTATTCGTTATTCGAGTCTGAAGACAATGATGAATTATCTTCGACTAGGTAATCTGATGGCGTTTCTCGAACAGAATAATTTGCGCCGGGTTCGTTGGCTCCCTGTTCGCTTTTCTTTAGGAAGCCAATATAGCCATTGATTAAGCGATTTAGATTTTCTCCATCAATTGCAAGGTTTGTATCTTCTCAAAAAGAAGGGGGAAGTGGGGTGTTTTGGGCGGGCGAAGCCCGCCCAAAACACCCCACACCCCGCTTTATTGAAAAGATACCAAGGTTTTTATAAAGTGTTTCAGAAATGTAACCAGCTTTGTATGCGTAAACGATATGGCTTAACGATTCTTCGAGAGGACCACGGGCAATGTAACAAAATCTCACATTGTCTTGAAAATAGAATCGTCCGTGGCCTTCGGCAATATTAGCAGGGATGCTTTGAGATGAGCGGCGGAGTTGTTGGTTGAGCGACCATTTCTCTTCAAGCGGCAATAACGGCAATACTTCTTTATTAACATGGATCGCAAAATCCCTTGCTTTGCACCAAACATCCAGTTTTTCCAATCCGCTTATACTCATTTCGCATCCTCCGAATATCAAATTATCGAATATCGGCTTTTGCCTAAAACTGCTCCAAAAATCTCATGTCGTTTCCCCAGAAATAACGAATGTCGTTGATTTTATTTCTCAACATCAACTGGCGTTCCGGGCCCATGCCAAACGCGAAACCCGAATAACGTTTCGGGTCGTACCCGCCGTTTTGTAGAACGACCGGGTGCACCATGCCGCATCCGAGAATTTCCAGCCAGCCTGAATTCTTGCAGACCTGGCAACCTTTGCCGCTACACACAAAACATTCGATGTCCATTTCGGCGGACGGTTCCGTGAACGGAAAGTATGAAGCTCGAAAACGCGAGCGCGCATTTTGTCCGAACATGCGGCGGGCGAAATCAATCAGCGTGCCTTTCAAATCGGCGAAGGTGATGTTTTCGCCAACAGCGAGTCCTTCCACCTGGTTGAATTGAATCTCCGAACGCGCAGTGATCTGCTCATGGCGAAAGCACATGCCAGGCGACGCAATGCGAATGGGTGGTGGGTTCTGCGGATTGGTGGCTGAGTATTCCAACATCGCGCGGATCTGTCCGGGTGAGGTCTGCGTGCGGAGTAAGATCGGATTGTCGCCGCGATCACCCGCCTCCACATAAAACGTATCCTGCATGTCGCGCGCGGGATGATGCGGGGGAAAGTTAAGCTGTTGAAAATTCATCTCGTCAGTTTCGACTTCGCGCGACGTATAAACCTGAAACCCCATCTCCGCGAGAATGGATAACACTCGCCGCAACTGTTGGATGGATGGATGCAGGCGTCCGATGTGGACCGCGCGGCCGGGCAGTGTCACATCCGGTTTTTCCTCGCTCAACGAACACTCCAACGCGGACCGTTTAACGGCCTCCGTTTTTTCGGCTAACGCCGCCTCGAGCGCCCCCTTGACCTTATTCGCGGCCTGCCCGATGATGGGCCGCTCCTCTTTCGACAACGCGCCAAATCCACTGAAGACCTGCATCAGCGCTGAACTGCGTCCGAGCTGGGCAATCCGCCACGCGTCGAGGGATACTGCGTCGTTCACCGATGCCAAACTCTCCAACGCAGATTTTTCGATCTCACTTAATTTATCAATCATTCATGCCTCCGATATTTATGTCATTGCGAGGCGTTTTTTGCCGAAGCAATCTCCATTTGAATATGGGATTGCTTCTCGAAGACTCGCAATGACATTGGCAAATAAAACCTCCCGTCCACAAATGGGACGGGAGGAAGATTCCCGTGGTACCACCCAAGTTGACTCACATGAGTCCGCTTTGCGCCGACGATCATCGGCCTCCTGTGTAACGTCAGGATGACGGCTCAGACTACCAACGTGACACGTGATACTTGACACACTATTCACCTGAGCAGCTCAAGAGGGAACTTCGGTTGGTTTCCGTCGAGCGCAAGTTGCAGCCTTGCTCCTGCGCTTCTCTGGCAGCGTTTACCGACCTACTTTCCTCTGTCATTGCCTTTATATAGGCTCGCCTGTTGGTTCCTATTATCTGCAAAAACAATGGGCTGTCAAGTGCCGGTTAGATAACTCTATTCCCGCCGGTTTGTTTGGCTTTATATAAAGCTATATCCGCTTTTTGCAGGAGGCTGTCAAGTGTGTTGATCTTCGGACTGAATGTATACAGCCCGATGCTCACTTTGGGGTGGATTTCCATATCAGCGCGGACAGTGATCTCGGCAATGTTGCCCATTACTCTGCCCAGGCATTCTTTCGCTTGCGCATCGTCAGTTTGAGGAAACAAAAAGACAAACTCATCCCCACCATATCGTGCAAACACATCGTTTTCACGGATGTTTCCGACGCAGACTTTGCTGACTTGCTGGAGCGTCTGATCACCCGCGAGATGACCATACGTATCGTTGACCATTTTAAAATTATCAAAATCCATGATGGCGATGGAACAAGTTCCGCCGTATCTTTGGGCGCGCATGATTTCATTGTTTGCCAACTCAAAAAAGTGGCGGCGGTTATAAGCCCCGGTAAGCTCGTCGGTGATCGACAGGATTTTCAACCTTGCCTCTGTTTTGTCCAAATGATCGAGCAATCGAAGCGCACGATACTCAAAAATCGGGGCAATGACAGATGGGATCACAATTGACAGAATGACACCTAATTGCGAAATACTGCTATCAATAAGATAGTCTATGGAAATCGTTATTACCAACGAAATCAGCACTGCAATTCCGGTAACAACAATAGTCAGTCGTAATACGCCGTATTTTCGTAATAATCTTCGGAACATTTTTGGATTCTCAAACGGGATGTTATTGCCATCCTTGAAATTAGACGCTGTATGAGGCGTAAACGGGTCGGCCTTTGGGGCAGTCATCGAGAGACATCCTATCGTATTCCACTATCGTACACGATATCTACGCGCTTGAACTGATGGTCATCCACTACAAAAGAAATATCTGCTGCACGCGGCATCACATTTGGGGACTCGGGATGCAGGATATATTCGCCCGGGGCAAGCACGATGCGGAAATATCCATTGGCATCAGTCTCGAATTGTATAACTTTGCGACGACTCGTGGTTGTCAAAACCGTAAATGTAGCTTGATAAGGTTTATCGGGACAAGGATTATTGATTTGCACTACAGGACACATGGGCCCAATCGTAACGTGACCTTCAATACCACTATCGGCCGGAGTGGGAGCCAGAAGTGGTGAACAGCCACTAACCAGCAGGAAAATCACAAGGAAAATATATTTTACGCGCATAAGAACCTCCTTTTCCTGGAAAGCCCGGCGGAAGTATTGATTTGTTTCCCAAAGAGGACATGCCACAATCATGCCCTTGCGAAGAATTATGGAGTTGGCGAAGGCTCTGGAATCTTGATTGGATATTGCGTATACGTTGGGATTGAAGTGTGCGTGGGAGTCGCTGTGGCTGTCGGTGTATCCGTCGGCAGAAAGGATGGGTCGCCTACCCACGGCAGGAAGCGAATAAAAGTTTTAGCGTCCTCCGAGCCTTTGATCTCAGAACGCTGCAATACGAACAAGTTGCTCTTCCATTGATCCGCAGTGAAGCCTGACGCACCCATGGCGGCAATGTAACCGGCGAATTTTACATAATCTATCGCGATACTGCCCACGTTTCCAAATGGATAGGCAAAGGTTAAAACGGGAATGCCAAGCAGGGTCTGCAGCTTCTTGCGTGAGTCAACGATCTCAGCGCGCGTCCGAGCCGCATCCCACATAAGGGGGTCTGTGTGAGTTAGGCTGTGACTGCCGACTTCCCAGCCAGCGGCGGCCATTTCCTTGACCTGGTCAATAGTCAGGTAACTGGGCGCGCCAATATAATTGTAAGGAAGATACAGCACACCGCTAAAGCCGTATTTCTTCATGATGGGAAAGGCATTAGTGTAGTTATCTTCGTTGGCATCATCGAAAGTAATGATGACAGGATGTGGGGGAAGTGACGCGCCCTTGGTAATGGCCTGTACCAGCATGGATGTCGTTATAGTGGTATATCCCCAATCATGCAGCAATTTAAGTTGTGCATCAAATCTATCTGGTGGAACACAAAGATCGTCCGGTTTAAGAACGCAGGCGTTCCCAATTGGTACAGCTGTGATGTGGTGATACATCAAGATCGGGACCTGAACATGATCGGGACCCTGGGCGACCCAGGTGGCGGTCGGCAGGGGAGTCGCGGTAAAGGTCGGGGTGATGGTTAAGGTCGGGGTAACGGTAGCCGTTTCCGTCGGAGGAGGAAGAAGCGTCGCTGTTTCGGTGGAGGTCGGTGCAGGCGCGGCAAAAGCCAGCCCGCCGCAGCCTGTCAACAGGGCAGACGTCAACAAAAGAAAAATAAAGATGCGTAATTTCATAGGGCTGGATTTTACATCAATCCGATGAGAACATTCTAATGATTGAGTTCCCAAATAATTCGCAGACCGTCGAGCGTGAGCCAGGGTGCGAGCACGTCGATGACTTTGGTTTCCTGCGCGATGGTTTCGGCGAGGCCGCCGGTAGCGACGACTTTCATATCGCTTCCCAACTCGGACCTGAAGCGGGCCACCATTCCCTCGACCATGCTCACATATCCGAAGAGGAGTCCCGATTGCATGGCATGGACAGTGTTGCGGCCAATGACGGATGGCGGGCGTTGCAGATCAATGCGTTGAAGTTTCGCGGCGTGTATGAAGAGCGCATCGGCAGCGAGATTGATTCCGGCTGTGATGGCGCCACCGAGATACTCGCCATCTTTGGTGAGCGCATTGAAGGTCGTGGCCGTGCCGAAGTCTACGATGCAGGCCGGACCGCCGTAAAGTTTGAGCGTAGCGACCGCGTCGCAGACTCGATCCGCGCCGACGGCTTTCGGGTCTTCATAACGGATTCGGATTCCGGTTTTGATTCCGGTATCAACAACCAGCGGTTCCTGCTTGAGATATTCGCGGCAGGCCTGCACGACGCGCTGGGTCAATGGTGGAACGACGGATGCAAGACTGATGCCCGTTAGATCCTTGATAGATTTTCCAGCGTTTTGAAGCAGGCCAAGCAATTGCAAGCCGTATTCATCGGGCATGCGGTCGTGGTCTGTGGCAAGCCGCCAGTGCGGATTCAGTGTATTGCCCTCGTAGAGACCGAGGGTTACGTTGGTATTGCCGACGTCAATGGCGAGCAACATGGTGGCTCCTTGTTGTAAATCGGATTGGCAATCCGACCTACATAATTTCTTCCGGCACGCGGCTGGCGCAAAGGATCAGGAATGCGATCACCGGAAATATCTGCAGGACGATCCGTTCAATCGAATAGGAAAGATGCCAGGTCAGATCGTAAGGCGTGATCAAATATACCCCGTAATCGCCAAGCAGTTGGACTGCGAGCATGGTAATACCCGCAATGTAAGCGGAACGCAGTTCCTTATCGACCGGCAAACGAAACAGCAGAAAGTAGACCAACAGGACAGGGATGATGCCAAACAAATTTGTCCAGCCGCCGAAATAAAAAAGTTCGCGGCCGAGGTATTGAAGAATTTCCAAATGTCGGGGTATTCCCAAAATTTGCTGAATCGAACGCGCAGCGCCGTTGCTCAACACGTCACTGGGCGGGGCAAGAAAAAGTTTGAAGAAGATCACGATTGCAAACGGGAAGGCAAGGCCCAGGGCGTACCAGAAAAGAACGCGCCATGGTTTTTCTCGGAGAGATGCCATCATCAACCCGATGCCTGCCGCGACCACGAACAGGGTGCCTTCATTCTTAGTCCAGGCGGCCAAGCCTGCTGTGAGACCAACCAGGGCGATCAATGCAGGCTTCTTATAAACAAAGTAGAAGTAGATCAGGATTGCGGTTGACAGAATAAAAAAGGCCAGCGGCAGGTCTGCCATTTCGCGCGCGCCTTCATTGACCAGCGTCGGTGTGCCCCAAAAAACGATCAAGCCCAACGCGGCCTGGCCGAGGGATTTGATGGATGCCAATGCGCTGACTAGAATCCCAAGCGCAGCCAGCGCGAATAACGCACTCTGGAGCATTTGCACATACGCTGATTCGGTGCCGAGCCCATCCCAGCCGGAAGCGACATTGAGGCCGAGCAGCAATGGATAGTCGGCGTGGAAGATCGGATCCATTTGGCGGGAAAAAGAGTCGAGCCAATGCGGCTGATCGCGGTAAATAAAACGCGCCGAGCGGTTGAACATCATCCAGGCATCCCAATCGCCCTGCTGTCGGCGCAAAAGATAGCTGGCTGTACCGAGCAAGGACACGATGAAAACAACGGCGGCGATTCCAACCAAAACAATTTGTGTGCGACTAAGCGCTTTAGGCGGTGTCCCCGCCGCCGATGACGGCGGCTTGAGCGTGATGAGATTTTTTTCTTTCCAAATCGTAAGCACGAGCAGAATTAAAAAGATTACCAGTTGGATGAATACAAACCAATGCTGACCTGCGAAAGCAAATAGATAAAGAAAATAGAGCAGTGACGAGAGTCCCAACCCGATACCGATGCCGAGAAAAAACTTGAAGAATAAAATTTTTATGTCGCGTTCAGGCCATAACAAATGGACGAACATTCCGCCGCCCAAAACTGGCAGAAGAAATATTCCAATCGTAGTTAGCAGGGTCATTTGCCCACCTGCTTTTCACATGTCATTGCGAGCGTTCTTCGCGAAGCAATCTCCGCTGATGCCGCACGAGGGGATTGCTCAGCTGCACTGCACCAAACGTAGTGCGGTGCAAGTGTCGACGGGAGAACACCGTCTCGCAATGACATAAAATTGTGCAGCATCACTGACTCACTCGATGAAACAGATAGATATTTCCCTTGAATGGAAATACCTCAAACTGACCATGATTTGACTGGCTCCATAGTTTATAGGCATCCGG
>JAKAMM010000227.1 GCA_021812905.1 Chloroflexota bacterium
GACAATAACTCCGGCGGCAAACACGACGATAACTCCGGCGGCAATCCCGACAATAACTCCGGCGGCAAACATGACAATAACTCCGGCGGCGACCACGAATCGAATCCCTAACTCGGACAAGCCGAAAGAGTCTTACCGCGAAGCCCGCAAAGGGCGCGAAGATTCTTAGACGGTTTTCTTAGCGATCTTCGCGTGCTTGGCGGTTCAAAAATTCTTGCACAAAAAACAAGGATTTAACTCCTAATACTGGGCCGAATTGGTTGTTTTGAAGAAAATGAGATTTTCATGACCTTAGACATAACTGTGCACCCTTGCACTTGGCATTAAGAACAAATCCAAAAGGAGTACAGGTTTCACTCGGTCACAAGCGTTCGGGCCCGTCCGTGCCCACAAAAAAGTCGCCACAAATTCGTGGTGATTTTTTTATATGGGGCGTTCAAGTGCTTCGCGATCCGCGCCCACTGGTCAAATGGCCGTGATGATTCCCATAAAAACAAAATCATGATGTTCGTCAATTGCATTGGAAAAAGCTTTGCCCTATACTGGTTTTGTAGCTACCCCATCCGGAGGAAGAATGACAGAATCCCGCAAGAAAATCACCCTGACGTATTTGTTCGATAAAGTCGCCAAAGGCGAGCCGATCACATGGCTCACCTGTTACGATTACCCGACCGCTTATTTGCAGGAACAGGCGGGGATTGAAATGATCCTGGTTGGCGACAGCCTGGGCATGACCATGCTTGGCTATGACTCCACCCTGCCAGTCACGATGGACGACATGATCCGGCACTCGCAAGCTGTTAGACGCGGCGCGCCGACCACCTTTGTCATTGGCGACATGCCTTACATGACCTACCAGCCCAGCGTTGAAACCGCCATCAGAAACGCCGGACGATTCATGGCCGAGGCCGGATGTGACGCGATCAAACTGGAAGGCGGCGCGGCCATGGCCGACCGCGTCAAAGGCATCGTGGACGCCGGCATCCCGGCCATCGGTCATCTCGGCTTGACGCCTCAATCCGTCTCCTCTTTGGGCGGATTCCGTTTGCAAGGCAAATCCGCCGCGCTTGCAAAGAAAATCGTGGACGATGCCAAAGCGCTCGAAAAAGCAGGCGCATTCATGATCCTGCTTGAACTCGTGCCCGACCGACTATGCAAACTCATCACCGAACGCGCCGAGAATTGCATCATCATGTCGCTTGGCTCCGGCCCCGACGCGCACGGACAATTATTGATCTACCACGATATGTTTGGGTTGTATCCAAAGTTCAAACCCAAAATGGCAAAGGTTTTCGGGAACGCGGGTGAAGTTATTTTGAACGGTTTGAAATCCTATCATGATGAAGTCATCGCCAAAAAATTCCCGGCCCAGGAAAATTGGTTTGGCATGAAGGATGAAGAGTTCGACGAGTTGAAGAAGATGTTGGAATAGTGGAAAAAAAATGAGCAGCAATTTACAAACATTACTCAAGATCCCAAACAATCGTCTCGAGGCCGTCAATGCCGTCCTGCTCGATCCAGACTCGCGCGTGATGAAAAACTTCTTCGAGATCGTCGCGAAATACGGCACGCCGCAGGAGATCAATCTTAAACATCGCGAATCGCGCAGGCTTCAAAATCTCTTCAAGCTGGTCGAGGCCAAAGCGCCCGATTACATCAAGGACTTGAAATGGTTAGCGGATCAACGCGACAGCGGCAGATTCATTTCCGTGGCGGAGTACAGGCGCAAAGTCCTGGGCGAAACGGCGAAGACACAAAAATTCGCCGACGATTACGCCGTCACACTTGAAGTATCCGCGCTGCAATATTTCCCATGGGTCAGAACGATGGCCGAAAATGCCATCAAGGAAAAAACGCTCGTACCAGGACGATTTATCGCCGTCCGCAAAATGAAAGAATCGGAGGCGGATGGCGACCTGCCCGCGATTGTCGCCGCGCTGGACATCATGGGCTCGTCTTTCGTCGAAACGCTGGACACCAAAGGCACGGACGGCTCGAACCCGCATCTGGGCGGACCCGAAACCATCACCGGTTATTTCGGCGGGATCGGCCAACCGAACGAACACGCGCTCATGTGGCTGGACGAATTCCTTTACTACTACACAAACTATGGCGTGCAACACGTGCTCAATTTCAACGCGGGCACAATTTTGCTCGGCTTCCTGCTTTATCGTTTGGGCATTGACATCAACTTCAAGATCTCGGTCTTCTTTGGCAGTGACAATCCATATCATGCGCTGTGGATCATGATGATGGCGAAGTTATTCAGCCGCGACGACGGTACTTCCCCGCTGATCGGCTTCAACTGGTCGAACTCGATCAACAACGAGACCATGGAATTGACCGCACAATTCAGAAAGCAACTTGGCTTTGAAGAGGTTGTGCGCTTCGAGCATCACATTACCGAGACCTGGAAATCCATCGTCAAGCAACCTTATGATCGCCGCGCAGAACTGGTGGAGATTGCCGACCATGTGGCGAACATTGCGGCCAAACACGAAGGCGGCGATCCCGAAATCGAAGCGAAACTTGCCCACCCATCGGACATCCTCGATTACTTCCGCGAAAAGAAGGAGGTGATCGAAAGCGGCGACTGGGATAATCTACAGAAAAACTTTACAGAAAAGGTCGCGGCCTGCAATCACAGCGCGTGGGATTTGACCAAGGACGGCTTGAGCTTTATCGCGGCAAGGAATTTGCATAAATAATATTCAGTTGCGAGCCGCCAGAAAAGAAACGCGTGGCCATTTCGGAGTATGCTTTTGCTGGTCGTCGACCGGCGAAGCCGTGTCGAGACATATTGCTCCTCTGTTTCTCTCGTATAAAATGATCGCTCGCCCTCATCATGGGTGCAGTGGACCCCAGAAGATGGCGAGCATCATTTTATACGAGAGAAACAAGGGCGCATTAGCGCCAGTATACTCCGAAGCGGCAAGCACGCAAGCCGTACAAAGCAGTGGAGAGCATCGAATATGACTCCCGCAGTGCACCATGGTTTCCGGTCAAATTGATTTAAATATTGGCGGCGCGAAAGACGAAAGTTTGTCTTGAAGCGACCCCGTTGAGAAAGCTAACACCCATGAGTGGCCGGGCTTGCCAATATCTTTCAAAGGAGTAACTGAAATGAGAAGAAGAGGCAAGCGCACGAAAGGGATCGAAGAAGCCCATCCGTTTGTCGGGATGAGCCGGGTGAACGCAGACGCCGCAGGAATAGACATCGGTGCGGAAGAGATCGTGGTCTGCGTTGGCGGGGATGAGAACACCCAGATTGTGAAAGCCTTCGGCAATTACACGGTGGATTTGCAGAACATCGGAGCGTGGTTGAAAGAGCATCACGTAAAAACGGTGGCGATGGAAAGTACCGGCGTGTATTGGCTTCCGTTGTTTGAAGTCTTGGAAAGCATGGGCTTCCAATGTCATCTGATCAGTTCGCGCTCGCTGCGGAGGGTGCCGGGACGCAAGAGCGACATCCTGGACGGGCAATGGATTCAGACCCTGCACAGTTACGGATTGCTGGAGAGTTCCTTCCGCCCGCAAGCGGATTTGGTGGCGTTGCGCACGTTGCTTCGGCATCGCGCCCAACTGCTGGAACATCGCGCGCCGCACATTTTGCACATGCAGAAGGCGATGCTGCAAATGAACGTGCAGTTATCGCAGGCCTTGAGCGACATCACCGGGGAGACGGGACAGGCCATTATCCGCGCCATCGTGGCGGGTGAACGCGTCCCGCAGAAGTTGGCGGCCTATCGGGATCGGAACTGCAAGAAAAGTGTGGAAGAGATCGGCCGGGCGCTAACCGGGACGTGGCGTGCGGAACATCTTTTCACTTTGAAGCAGTCGCTGGAGTTGTACGACTTTTACACGCGGCAAGTGGAAGTGTGCGATGCGGAGATTGACCGTCTGTACGCATTGACGCGCCCCGAGTGGGAAGCGGGGAAATTGAAGCCGTTGCCGCTGAAGAAGCGCAACACGCACAGCAAGAACGCACCGAAGAATCAGGAAGAGATTCGGCGACACCTGAAGCGCATCAGCGGCGTGGATCTGAGCGCGGTGGATGGGATCGGGGTGGGGGTGGCGCAGACGGTGGTCGTCGAA
>JAKAMM010000228.1 GCA_021812905.1 Chloroflexota bacterium
CGATCCGCCGATATCCTTGCTCATCAGAACGATCACACCTGCGAAGCCGGTCATCAGACCGATTACTTTCGGCCAGGTCATTTTGTCGTCGTGGAGCAGGAAGTGCGCGATGACGATGGTAAATAATGGCACGGTCGAATCCAGGATGGCGGCCACGGCTGAGTCAATGGCCTGCTCGCCCCACGAAATCAGGAAGAAGGGTATTGCCACATTGCTGATGCCGAGGATGAGGAACGGCAGCCAGGTTTTGAAGTCGCGTGGCACCTGGACCCTTTGAATAAGAATGATGATGACGCTGAATAAAAGTCCGAACAGCACGCGAAAGGCGACCAGCGTGATCGGGCTAATTTCCTGCACGGCGATCTTGATCCATAAAAAGGAGGAACTCCAGATTACGCCGAGCAGAATAAAAACGAACCACTGTTTTGGTTTCACTTATTTTTCACCAGAGATGAACGAGGATAAGAACGGGGCGAGTTTATCATAAAAAATCCAGCGGACTTTTAGAGTCGGCCAAAATTATTTTTCACTTTCCATCTTCAACAGCCAGGCCTTCGTTTTGATTCCGCCTTTGCCGCCGTAACCGTGGAGTTTGCCATCCGTGCCGATGACGCGGTGGCAGGGGATTATCAGCGGCATCGGGTTGGTAGCGTTGGCACGGCCAACGGCGCGAAACGCGAGCGGATGTCCGATCTGTGCGGCAACGCCCGCGTAAGTGAGGGTCTGGCCGTAGGGGATGGAAAAGATAACTCGAAGCGCGTTCCGCTGAAAGTCCGAGGCAAGAACCGACCAATCGATAGTCACGTCAAAGTCGCGGCGCTTGCCATTCAGGTATTCCTTGATCTGTCGCGTGATGGCATCCACATGTTTGGGCAAGTATTCGATCTCGCGTTTGGTTTGCTTGCGGACATTCGCTTCAAAGTGCGAACGTGTCACACCGTATTCAATCGTGACCAATCCATGCTCGGATACAGCCGCCCATACTTCTCCGAGCGGAGTGGACTTGATGCTTCCGAAAAACAGGGGATTGCTTCGCTTCGCTCGCAATGACATAAGGTTAGTAGTTTGTCACGAAGTCGATCAGTCCCTGTTCACGAGCGCGGTAATCGCAGAAGCGGAAAATGAATGTGGACGCGACGCCGAAGACCAGCGTGAGGCCGAGCAGGATTCCGAGCAATTGCAGGTTGCTGAATTGTGCCAAGGTGGGAAAGGCCTGCGCTACATTACCGGCCAATGACCGGCGCATCAATTCGAGCCAGTAGGTAATCGGGATCGCAAACCCAATGGGTCTCAACCAGACCGGCAATACATCCAACGGGAAGATTGCGCCGCTAAACAAATACAGCGCGCCCGCTACCGCTTCGCCGATCAGGAAGAAGTGATGCGCGATCAGCAAGGTGATACTGGCGAGGATTAGTCCCATCATGGCCAGCATGGCAATTCCGATGAAGAGCGAGACAAAAAATAGCGGCCAATTCACGGTTGCAAGGTTAAGCGGGACGCGCAGGAAGAGTACGCCAAATGCGATGGTAATGACAACTGCTATCGTGCCGGTCGCGAAGCGCGCCACGCCGCGACCCAGCCAGTAAGCCGGGATTCGTATGGGCGCGATGTACATATATTTGAGAGTCTTGTAGTGCTCACGGTCGTCGATCACAGCCCACGAGATTCCCGACATCACTGCGCCTACATAGATATAGAAGGCATTCCCGAAATATATGTAAGGGAAGATGGGCGTATTAAAATTGCCCTTCGTGATGATGCTGTACATCACGACCAGGATGCCTGCCGAAGCGAGCGGCTTGACAATCGAATAGACCGCGAACAGGAACGGATCGGTCCAGTTGGATTCGATCTGCCAGCCAAGCCAGGTTGCCATCATGAAAGATCGTAAAGATTCAGAACGATTCATGTTTTCTCCATTAATTACGTATTTCGTAATCCGTAAAAACTTCATCGACGACTCTCTGTCAGGCGTCCTTCACGGATCGCCAGACGTTCCATGTAACCGAGCAAGGCCCTGGCCCCAAATAGAAATGCTACACAAAGGCCAGACAGGATCTCAAACTCAAGGCCGACATTCAAAAAGCCAAGCGTCGCGCCCGATTGGAAGACCAACTGCCGCATGGCGTCGAGTCCCAGGGTCAATGGGATGATCGAAGCGGCCGCCGCGATCCAGAAATTGAAAGACTTGATCGGGAAATAAAAACCCGATACCAGATAGACCGGCTCGGTTGCAAGCTGGGCAAGATGATCCGCTTCCCTGCCTAAAAGCAGGAAAAGCGAAGCGCTCATCATGCCCATTCCATACAAAGCGGTCATTGCCGTGAAGAAGATAGCCATCAGTTGCAGGAAATCGCCGATCACATATTGAACGTGGAAGAGCAAACTGCCTAGCAGAATGATGGCGATGGCCCGCAGAAATGTTGCGAGCATTCCGCCCACAGCCATGCCAAGCAGGACGGCCATCATCGAGTTGGGCGCCATGATATACAGGGCCAGATTGCCCTGTTCCTTTTCCCAATAAAGCTGGCTCGACATACTCCACATGACGTTCAGCCAGAAAGCAGTCATCGCTCCGCCCATGACAACGAAGCCCACATATTCCTCCGGCGCACCGATGGCGCGATAGACGAACACATAAGATGAAACGGCCAGCATCGGAAGAAAGATATCGAAGAAAACCCACGACTTCTCGCGTTGTTGACCGATGACGCGCGGATAAGCGCGGGCGATCACAGTCTTGATGAATAACTTCCAACCGGTGGCTTTTTCGTAAGCTTGGCTTGTCAGTGGATTATTTTGCGTCGTCATTCGTTTCTTCCTTTTCGACCTCGTCCATACTGCGGCCAACGAGATTGACAAAGACATCCTCGAGAGTCGGTTCGTGTTTATCGAGCCGCGCGATCTTGATGTTGGACTCGGTCAGTTTGTTGATGACCCCACCCAGCGCGGCATCTTCCTGCAACATGAATTTCAGCACGTTCACTTCTCCGGACTGTGTTCGGGTCACCTTGCTGACGCCGGGGATTCCTTCCAAAGCGGATACTGCTAAACCGTTCAACGCGCCGACGGAAATCTCGAACAGCGCGTCGCGTTGCAATCGTTGTTTCAGCGCTGACGATGTGTCGCAAGCCAGCACGCGTCCCTGGTTGATGATGGCGACGCGGTCGCAAAGTTCATCGGCTTCGGCCATGTAATGCGTGGTCAGTAATAAAGTGCGCGTCTTATCTTCATCCAACCAACTGCGGATCAATTTACGTGCATCGCGCGAAGCGCCAACGTCGAGTCCGAGGGTCGGCTCGTCAAGGAAGAGCACCTGCGGGTCGGTGAGAAATCCGCGCACGATATTCATCTTTTGGCGCAGTCCGGTCGAAAGATCGGACGATTTGGTGTGCATCCGGTCCTGCAAGCCAACGATCTTCAACAATCCTTCGATGCGCTCGTTGGCTTCCTTGGATGGCAGGCCGTAGAACTGTGAGAACATCCACAGATTTTCGCGCACAGTCAGCAGGCCGTAGCCGGAAGATTCGCCGCCGGAGACCATGTTAATTAGCGGGCGGACTTTTTGCGGCTCACGGGCCACGTCGTGACTGGCAACGGTAGCCCGCCCAGAGGTCGGGGCGAGAAGCGTGGTCAGGATTTTGATCAGCGTGGTTTTGCCAGCGCCGTTCGGTCCGAGCAATCCAAAAAGCTCGCCCTTCTTCACTTCCAAAGAGACATCTTGCAATGCCACCAACTCTTTTCGGGTGTTCTTCTCTTTTTTGATGCCGCGAATTTTATAAATGCGGCCCAAACCTTTGGTTTCTATCGCCAGATTTGACAAAGTGGTTTGTCTGTTCTCGTTCTTTGAGAGTTCCACCTGCACTGTGTTCTTTGGTGTGACCATTTGATCTCCTTGAAAAGGCCAAAAACGATTACAAGTTGGTAAGCTGTCGGACAATCGTAGGGAAAACGTATATTTCCAGTCAAGTACCATTTGGGTATAGATGATAGGATTGGCTTCGTAAGGTGATTTCTCTTCTCCTCCTTTCAAGAGAGAACCGCGGTCGGCGTCCGCGGTTCTCGCAATTTAAT
>JAKAMM010000229.1 GCA_021812905.1 Chloroflexota bacterium
GATTATTGACTGGAGTGTTCAACCGCAACTCGACGCCAAGATCAAGGATCTCTTGGATCTCGCGGTTGATGATCCATGTGGGAAGCCGGTATTCAGGCACGCCGACGCGCAGCATTCCGCCCGCGATGGGCAATGTTTCGAAGATCGTGACGCCATAACCAGCCTGGACCAAATCTTTGGCGGCGGTCAATCCGCAGGGGCCTGACCCGATCACGGCCACCCTTTCATCGAACTTGCGCGCGGCTGGCTGCGGCGCGACGTACGCTTCCGCATAAACTTGATCAGTGACGAAACGTTTGAGCGCGGCAATCGAGATCGGCTCGTCCACGAGATTTCGATTGCAAGCCGTCTCACAACGATGATTGCAAATGCGCCCGCAAATGCCAGGGAAGGGATTGTCCTCTTTGATGACGCGCAAGGCTTCGTTGTAACGTCCCTCGCGGATCATGGCGATGTAACCCTGTGCGCGTTGCCCAGCGGGACAGGCGTCGCGGCAAGGTGCAATGCCTTTTTTCTCGATGGCAAACGCGTTCGGCACAGCCTGCGGATAGAGTTTGTAAGTGGCCTTGCGTTGATTCAAATTGCCATTGAAATTATCTGTGACAGTAATCGGGCAGACAATTGCGCAATCGCCGCAAGCGGTGCATTTGCTCACGTCAATGTAGCGAGGCTTACGATTTACGGTAGCAGTGAAATGTCCCGCCTCGCCGTCAAGTTTCAACAATTCCGTGTCGGTCATTACCGAAATGTTGCGATGTCCCGCGGTTGCTACCAAACGTGGACTGATGGTACACATGGCACAATCATTGGTCGGAAAAGTTTTATCCAACGCCGCCATGTGTCCGCCGATGGCTGGTTCTTTTTCGACGAGATGGACCTTGAAGCCCGAATCGGCCAAGTCGAGGCTGGCTTGCATTCCCGCGATGCCGCCGCCGACTACCATCACCGCGCCAACGGGTTTGTTGTTCTTGTTGAGGGGAGATGGGAAAGAATTGTTCATGGGCATAAGAAAGTGACTAAAGTGTGGAGTGACTAAAGTGGGAAGTGAAGTGCGAAGTGGGCACTTTAGTCACTTGTCACTTCTAACTTTAGACACTTGAGAAGCGGCAGGGGATCAACGATGTGATGCTTGAAGCCAAGTTCCTTTTCAGGCAGGCCGAAGGCATACCCAAGTACTTGCGAAAAATAAAGCACGGGCATGTTGAGGGCGTGTCCCAGTTTTTCTGCAATCGCTTCCTGCCGAGTATCGAGATTTGCATGGCACATGGGACAACCAACGATGATCGCTTCGGCTCCCGCTTCCAGCGCGGACTCGAATAATCGCTGGCACATGTCCACGACGATATCGGGTTTGATCATGCTGAAGTGAGCGCCGCAACAATCCACTTTGCGCGGCCAATCCAAAGTTTGAATGCCAACCCAATTCAGCAGGCGATCCATGCTTTGTGGATTTTCAGGATCATCGAATTGCATCAACTTCGCGGGACGTGAGATGTGACATCCGTAGTAGCAGACCGCTTTGAGGTCCGAGAGGTCGCGCTTCACGGAGGCGCGAATCCGCATCTCGAAGGAGTCGTCGCTCAGGAGTTCGAGCGGATGAATCGTCGGCGGGGGAGAATCCAGCGGGAGTTCGAGAACCGCTTCAACGTCCGCGCGAAGCGAGGGGTTTTCTTCCACAACTTTGGTTGCATGTTTGAAATGATAGAGACAGGCGCTGCACGGCGCGATCAATTTATCGTATCCCGCCTTTTCAGCCTGCGCGACGTTCCAAAGTGGAGTCGCTAATCCGAGCAAACGAGAAAGAGAAGGCGCGGCCAGCGTGCCGCAACAAATCCAATCGGGCAGGTCTTCCATCGTGATTTCGAGATGAGCAAACAAAGCACGGATCGATTCATCGTATTCGGTGCTGATGCCCTCGAGCGAGCAGCCTGGATAATAGCCAAGCCGTGGTGCTGAGCCTGTCGAAGCATTCATGCGCGCGACTCCTTTTCTCTGGCGAGGGCGTTGCGATAAATTTTGCGGAACCTGCCTCCGCCGAGGGGAAAAGGCGGCGGCTTGACACGTCCGCGCACAAGCAACTTCATCGCCAGCGGCAGGTCCGCGATCAACTGACCCGTGAGCAATTGAGTGATGCCAGCAACAGATGCGTCATGGATCTTTCCGTTCAAACGCATGTTGTCCACGAAGCCGCGATAATAAATGTCAATCACTTTCACGCTGGGCTTGATGCCTTTTTGTAAGGCCAGAACGCGCGCGGCGGTCATGGCCGAGGCAGGTTCCACATCCTGCGGGCAACGCGCCGTGCAAGTCTCGCAATCCACACACAACCAGATGGCTTGACTGTTCAGCACTGAATCGACGCGGCCCAGGCGGATGCTGTGCATCACCTGGGCCGGTTTAAGATCCATCTTATCTGCCAGTGGGCAACCAGAGGAACACTTGCTGCACTGGAAACACAAGTTGACGTTTTGCCCGCTGAGGGCCTGAATTTCGTCCCGGAAAGCCATGAGCATTCCTTCTGAAAACGAAAGATGAACAATCAACGCTGACTGTTCATCTCAGTTTATTCAGAAGGCTCAGGCATGACAATTTACATTCGGGTCAACTCGTGAGCCGAAGAGGTCAACTACATGTGTCACCCTGAGGGAGCGTTCGCCGCGACCGAAGGGTCTCGATTTGCACTGTCAGAGATGCTTCGCTCCGCTCAGCATGACACAACGAGAGATCAGGGGTAATTTGGGCTATCAAATCCACCCTTTACGTATGGCCTCGGCAATTGCCTGGGTTCCGTTGGAAACCCGCATTTTCTCGACGATTTCCTGTGTGCAACATTTCATGGTCGCTTCACTCCAAAGGAATTTTTCGGCGAATGGTCGGGTTCAGGCGTGTTGCGCAACGGAACAACTTCGGCTGCAACCCGTTGTTGGGCGGCAGTTATATCCTGGAATCATCTACATTTCTTCGAATAGCCCGCTACCGCTTTCCACCAATTCCTTGAACCGCCGAACGAATCTCGCGGCTGGCGCTCCATCAATAATTTCGTGGTCGAAACTGATCGTGAGGCAGAGGTGTTCTTTGTTTTCCAATTGTGCGTCATTCACGCATGGCCTGGACACGATTCCTCCAACCGTGATGCCGAGGGTTTGACTTTGAATCGGGATGCCCCAGCCTGCTCCCCGACCGAACATTCCCACAGAAGTGACCAGGACCGTGCCGCCAATCTCTTTCATCAGATGGGGCGCTCTATCGAGGATTCGAAATAGCAAGCGGCGGACGAAGCCGGGGATCGCCCCAATCTCCTTGCCGAGTGTCTCTCCCACATCTCTCGATTGAGCCTGCCTGATTTCCTGGTGAATCTCCCGGATGGATTTCCGATTTGCCACCCTGATCACTGTCGGAACTACTTTGTTTTGCCCGTCTATTATTCGCTCAACAGGTGTGAATACATCCACGTCGTCAAAAATGATCAGCCGATTGCGCCAATCCCGGTATGCCTGAATGCGCTTGTCCGCGTCTACTGCTTTTGCGCAACAGTAGATGATGAACCCTGTAAACGAAAGTGACTCGCCCGTTTTTTCCTTTATATCTCGAAGGCGTTCGCGCGCTCTGGTTACATCCACTTCTATCAAGCCCTGAATCATGTGCTTTCTGCCGGCCATTTGCACAATGTCAGCTACCACTTGTCGGTTGGGCGGAAAAGGCTCAATCGTGTATGTGCTATCGCTCATTGATTCGATTCCTCTGCGGGTGTCGTTGGCCTGTGCAGAAATGCCAGTGGCATTGGAGGTTCAATCAGCCACGACCTAGCTGGAAGAGTTTTCGGGCAATCGGGATCAGCCAAATAAGTGTCGGCACAAGAGAAATAAGCGAGAGGAAAAGTCCTATCGTTCCGGCTGTAGGCGGTACTAACATCAATATTCCCATCACAATTCCCACATAAGCTGTTGCTTTGTTGAATATGTTGCTCTGCAGCATGACAACGGAGAATATTAAGATGACTACCCCGCCAAGGACGTAACTCAGGTCGAATGCAGTACCGTTGTAGATGGCAAGTAGATCG
>JAKAMM010000230.1 GCA_021812905.1 Chloroflexota bacterium
GAAAGCAAGGCCAAACGTCAGCCAGTTGGAACTGCCGGTGGCGGAGGTCGAACCGATCACATTTAATACGCCATAACCAAGCAGACACAAGCCGATCAGAAATAAAACTCCTGCGCTGATGTATAGAAAGGTTTTGCCCATGGACAGTATCTCCTGAGTTAGTATACGTGAAGTGTAGCATTTTCGTTTATACCGCACAAATGACATTTGTCCTGATATTCTGCCCATATTTGTCCAGTTTTTCGTAAAAGTGTTTGGCTGTATACTCGAGAAAAATATTTAACCACTAAGGGCGCAAAGGAGCACTAAGGGAAAATCCCTAAACCTTTGTAGCCCTTGGTGACACTTCGATGCGTTTTGCGTCAGTGCAGGCACTTCGTGGTGGAACCTATGACACTCAACAATCAATGCAATCGTTGGAAAGACTTCTCCATAATAAAAGGATTTTGGGAAGATCCTAAATGGGTTTCAATTTGTAACTTTTTGGGGAAGGCGTACCCGCAGCGCAGTAAAGAAGTTAATCACTGCCAAACCCGCCCCCATCAAAAAAACATACTGGAAGCCAAATGCATTCCAGATGACTCCTCCCAACAGTGCGGCGGTGATGGAAAAGACATGATCAATTGTCAGGGCGGCAGTCAGCGCAGGTTGGATGTGGTCGGGCTGTAAGGCGATCTTTTTCATGTAGGTCGCGCGCGCCATGCTGACCGAGAAGATCATCTGGTCGATCAGAAAGCAGGCGCATACCACCCAAAAAGCGAGGTCGGCTGAGAAGATGAATTTGGCAAATCCGTAGCCAAAGCACACAAAGACCAGAATGACCGCTTCCGAAGCCAGGATTACCCGCTCGCCGAATTTATCAATCGCCCAGCCGAGCAATGGCTGAAAGAGAATCCCGATCACGCCGCCGATGGTGAACAGGGTGGCCATGATCTGCGTTGGCTGTTTCAGCACACTGACCAGCACCCAGGGCGCGAAGGTGATGAAGAGTTGTTTGCGCGCGCCCGATAGCACATTCAGGATGTAATACAAACGGTATTCCTTGTGCAGTTTCAGAAAACCGCGCTTTTCGACGACCGGTTCTGGTGTCATCATGAAAACAGGGCAGCGGCTATTCCCAGCAAAACAGCGGAAATGGCGAAGGTGTGCTGAAAGCTGAACCCAAGATATTTAAATCCCAACACTACAGCGAAACTGCCCATGATGGCAGCCAGGTTGCGGATGGCGTTGAGCTGTCCCAGGCGGCGGCCATCCTGTCCCTCTTGCGCCAACTCCATGCCAATTGTGGAGGCGAGCGGCATGAAGAGATGGTTGCCCAAGCTGAAGATAAAAAGCCAGATGATCATCACCCAGTAACCGGATGATGTGAAACCTATCAATACCGCGCCTGCTGCGCCGAGCATCATCGCCACCACGCTCAGGCGGCGTGAGCAAAGGAACCATAAGGCCGCCGAGACAAAGACTACCAAAAATCCCGGCAGTTCACGCGGGATTTCCAAAAATGAACGCTGGAAGCCGCTTAGCGCATATTTGTCGTTGAAAAAATTATTGAAGGTGGCGTCGATCATGCTGAATGCCATGCCAAGCATCAACGCGGCAGTGGCGAAGAGAATGAGTTCACGTGAAGATTGTCTGATCCGGGAGATGAGATTCATGAAGGCCTCGATGAGAGATGCGGGAATTCTAGCATGAGGACGCGTAAAAGGCTGTACAATTAATCATACAAAGGTGAAAAATGTCTCTCAACGATCAATACAAAAAGTGGCAGGAAAACACACTTAAGAAATCATTGGAAAAATCTCCAGAGCGGAAAACGCGTTTCGAGACCTCAGCAGGCGTCGAGGTCCCGCGTGTGGCGCTGCCTGATGGCGGCGCTCTGACTACGGGATACATCCCTCCGCTCAGCGAGGAGGAATCCTATTTAGAAAAGTTAGGCTTCCCTGGTGAGTATCCGTATACGCGCGGAGTCCAGCCGACGATGTATCGTTCGCGCTTTTGGACGATGCGTCAGTATGCGGGATTCTCCACGGCGGGGGAATCCAATAAACGCTATCGCTATTTGTTAGGGCAAGGTCAAACGGGGCTGAGTGTCGCTTTCGACCTCCCAACTCAAATTGGGTATGATGCGGACCAAGCGATCGCGCAGGGCGAAGTGGGGAAGGTGGGCGTTTCGATCTCGTCCATTCACGACATGGAGCAGTTGTTCGACCAGATTCCGCTCGACAAGGTTTCGACTTCGATGACCATCAACGCTCCCGCAGGCGTTTTGCTGGCGATGTACATTGCGGTGGCCAAGCGTCAGGGCGCGGACGTGCGCCAGTTGCGCGGCACCATCCAGAACGACATTCTCAAAGAGTACGTGGCGCGCGGCACGTATATTTTCCCGCCCGCGCCTTCGATGCGACTCATCACCGATATCTTTTCATTTTGTGCAAAAGAAATGCCGTATTGGAACACGATCTCGATCTCGGGCTATCACATCCGCGAAGCAGGCTCCACCACTGTGCAGGAAGTTGGCTTTACGCTTGCCAATGGGATCGCGTATGTGGAAGCCGCGCTCAAGGCTGGGCTGGATGTGGACGCCTTCGCGGGTCAGCTTTCGTTCTTCTTCAACGCACACAACAACCTGCTCGAAGAGGTCGCCAAGTTCCGCGCCGCGCGCCGCTTATGGGCGAAGATCATGCGCGAACGTTTCAAAGCGCAAAAGCCATCCAGTTGGCAATTGCGTTTCCACACGCAGACCGCTGGCTCCACGCTCACCGCGCAGCAACCTGAAAACAACGTTGTGCGCGTGACTCTCCAGGCTCTTTCCGCCGTCCTCGGCGGAACACAGAGTCTGCACACCAACAGCATGGACGAAGCCCTGTGGCTTCCAACGGAGAAATCCGTCCGCGTCGCGTTGCGTACACAGCAGATCATCGCCTACGAGTCGGGCGTGGCGGATTCGGTTGATCCGCTGGCGGGTTCGTATCTGATCGAACATCTGACCGACGAGATCGAAAAAGGCGCGGGCGATTACATCGCAAAAATTGACGAGATGGGCGGCGCGTTACAAGCCATTGAACGCGGCTACATGCAGAACGAGATCCAAAACGCCGCCTACACCGCACAGCAGGAGATCGAGCGCAAAGAGCAGATCGTGGTGGGCGTCAATCAATTTCAGGTGGATGAAGAACTTGGGTTGGAACGTTTGAAGGTTGATCCCGCGATTGAACTCGGACAGCGTCAACGACTCGCCAACTTGCGCGCCAATCGGGATGCGGCTAAGGTTGCAAGTTTACTCAGCCAACTCGATAACCTGGCACGTGGAACCTCGAACCTGATACCGCTTTTCATCGAATGTGTCGAAAACGACATTACACTCGGCGAGATTTGTAACACGCTGAGAGGCGTGTGGGGGGAGTATGTGGCGCAGGGGTTTTAGATTTATAATCAGGAAAGACTCGGAGGTTGCCATGACACTTTTAGAACAAATCGAAAAACAATTAAGCGCTTTGCCTCCTGAAAAACAAAGTGAGGTACTGGATTTCATTGCGTTCCTGCAACAACGCGCCAATGCTTCACAACTTGTAAAGCGACGCCCACTAAAAAAACACAACGCCTTCGGCTCGTGGAAGAATCGCAAAATTGATGCGATCAAGTATCAACAAAGTCTGCGCGCCGAGCGGGGCATTTGATGATTGCGGTCTTTGACACGAACATCGTGATTGACGCCCTCAACGGTGTTGCTAAAGCCGACGATGAATATAGCCGTTACGAGCGTGTGCTTATCAGTCGTGTCAAATGGATGGAAGTATTGATTGGTGCAGAGGACGATGACTCGGAACTGCGCGATTTTCTGGGAACACATTTTGAGATCATCCCGCTTGATTTGGCAGTGGCAGAGACAGCCGTGCAGTTGCGCCGCGAACATCGTATTCGCCTGCCCGATGCAATAATCTGGGCGACTGCACGCGTGAATGAGGCTGTATTGGTCACACGCAATACAAAAGACTTCAAGCCTGATTGGGATGGTATTCATCTGCCCCATACAATTTAGTGAGCATCAAGTGACAGT
>JAKAMM010000231.1 GCA_021812905.1 Chloroflexota bacterium
AATAGATACAAATATTATATTAATCAACAGCTAAACAATGTAATCCATCATGATAAAACCATTTCAACACCTTCATACAATTGCTGTTGTGGCGGCAATTTTTTTCACCTTCCCAGAGCCAGCCCTGTCATCTGCGGGCACTTCGCTGGTTGCGCAACCGCAGAACACCGGGATACGCATTGTCCCAAGCCATCCGTGGCTTCCTCCGTTTGGGCTTGACCGCGTTGGCAGGCCGCTTGTTGTGGAGGTCAATCTTCCCGCCACGCGGGACGCGAACACGGAATATTGGCTGGTGGGCTACGTGGATGGCAAGGAGGTGCAAAGGTACAACCTCGCAAAAGCAACAAAGTCAGCCGCCGGACAAAAAGTTAGCGTAGAGTTTCCCGTTTGGCCAAAGGAGATGGCTTTGTTAGCTAAGTCGTCAGCCGATGGGAAGGAACATCGCGTGGCCACGCAAATGGTGGAGGTTCCCGCGTTGGAGGCGGATGCCGTGGCACGGCCGGAACAGGAGGTCAACCCGGTGGATTTGGGAACCATCCTTGTACCACAGAATTGGTTGTTGCTGTCCGGCGGACAGGCGGCAGATGTTGAGGTGGCGGCATTGAGCCCCAGTGGCGGTTTGACGGATGCAACGGCTGCCGCCTGGTTTGAATCATCTCCCCAAAAAAGAGTAAACACCAGGCTTCGTCTAAGCCGTGACCGCAGGCAACAGGTGAAACTGGTACTGTCCGGCAGTTCAACGAAGCTGGAGCGCGACACGTTGCACGTGACCATCACGGATGGCACGGGCCGGGAACTTTGGCGAAAGGATGTGCCCGTGATGCTGGTCCGGCAGCCGCCTCATTGGCCGCGCTTTGGCGCCACGGCAACCAAACTCCGCTACGATGCGCCAATCTCCGTGCGTGAAAAAGACGGTTCATTTTCCACGCTGGATTACAAGCATGGTTGGGATGAGAAGCTCAACGACGTGGTAGTATCCCTGCCCAACGGCTCACGGTTTGTCTTTTGGCGCGGTTCGAATTACGTCCCGTTTTGGGCGGCACGGCATAATACAGGGATCTGCTATGAATGGGCAGAGACACATCCCAAAGACGCTGTCGACTGCGTGGAACCGCTTATGGACAAGGAACTGCGCTACGGACGCGTGAAAATTATCGAGTCTACCGCCGCACGTGTCCACGTTCGCTGGAGTTATCAGTCGTGTGATTTCAACTACAAAGTCTGGGGCGATATGGTTACGGAGGATTTCTATTTTTACCCTGACGGCTTCGGTTCCAGGGTCCTCACCCTCCAGAGTGCGCCGGTGGGTGACTACGAATTGAGTGAGTTCATCATCATCACGCCACAGGATGCGGTGCCGTTCAGCGTGTTGCCACCAAATCTCGTGGATATCCTCTTCCTCGATGGAGAGAAACGCGAAATTACCTTCCCCTATCGAGCTACAGAGCAAGGTGCGAAGTTGCAATCGCGCGATTTGCCCGCCGTTTTTCGCGTACGGCCGCACAAGGATGAACCGGCAGCGGCAATCTATTTTTGTCCTGGTGATTTGAAGTTGCCGGAGCATGTTTATGCCCCTTTTTATGATTCTGGGCGCGTTGTTACACCGTGCTACTGGGGCAGTCACTGGCCGCTGGCACGCGGGCAGACGACCTGCCAGCACATTAACGATCTCATCCACTCTACCCCGGCTGCGAATAGCGTGATAACCTGGGGATTGCAGCACCGGCCTCTCCCGCTTCGCGACGCCTCTTTCCAGACGCTGGATGCATTGGGCCGCACCCGTCTAATGCGTGTCCAGACCTGGGCATGGCTTATCGGCTACAGCAACGCTTCGGACGCGCGGCTAATCGAATGGGCGCTCAGCTTCTCCGCACCACCGTCAATCTCTGATCTCAAGGGTGCGCGACTCTCAGCGGAACCGTATGCTCCCGAACGCCGGGCCATCGGCCTGCAAGCTGAGGCATCCAGCATCGAATTGACCCTCACGCCTGGAAAGGTCTGCGTGAACCCCGTACTGGAAATCACCGAATGGGCCGGCAAGTCCGTCGACGTGTGGATCGATGGCCGCCGGCTGGCTTCCAGGGAGTACGCCTGGGACGGACGGGTGTTGTGGATTGATGCGACCTTCTCCGAAGCAACGCGCTTGCGTGTTGAGATCACTCACAAATAAAATCTAAAATAAACATTACATTACCATGAAACGAGCATATTCACTAAACACAAACACGGATGAAAATTCCACTGCGAGTTCCATCCGGCCTTTAAAAACAAATTATTTACGGATGAAAAAAACATCACGACGTAATTTTCTGAAAGCAGCGGCAATGGTTGCCGTGTATGCAGGGGTTACGGCCGCACCGGTTTCTGTGCGCGGGGACATGGCCGCCGCCGGAACGGCCGGTGACAAGAAGGCCAATGGCAAGTTCAACGTTCTATTTCTGATGACCGATGAACAGCACTATCGCTCGCTGTCGCTAACGGGCAACCCGTATATCACCACGCCCAACATGGATCGCATCGGCCGTGAGGGAGTGTTGTTCTCCAACGCAACCTGTGTGACGCCCTTTTGCTCGCCCTCACGGGCGTCGCTCATCACCGGGGTTTATCCCTACCGGCACGGCATCTTGTCGAACGTGGACAAGGGTGGCAAGCAAGCGGCGCTCAAACAGAACGACTTTCCCAACACCGAGACGATCCTGTACCGGCATGGCTACGCCACCGCGCATTTTGGCAAGTGGCATCTGGGCAATTCCGGCGATTTCGATTGCTACGGGTCGGTGGCCTACCTCAGCAAGGAGAGTTCCCAAGAGCATAAGCGATTGCTCGACGAACAACTGCCAATAGCCAGGTTTGCGGACGATCCGAGTCCCGGCAAGTATCTGGATCGTCCGGTGGAGATGATTCCGGCCATCGCGAAAGCTTACCGGGTGTTCGGAAACGTTCCTCCTATTGCCGTCATTGGCCGCTCGGTCGTTCCACCGGCGTTGCTGCCGGAAACCCGGATAACCGATGACGCGATCCGGCAGATCGAGCAACATGCGCACGAGCAGTTCATGATCACCGTGTCGTGGCAACCGCCGCACAATCTCTGGGTCATCCCGGAGCCCTATTACAGCATGGTGGACCGGAAGAAGATTAAACTGCCCGGCAGCCGCGACCTGCCCGCGTGGGAGGCGCATACCGCCAGCAAACGTCTTGGCGACCTTGCCGGCGACGAGGGCCTCCGTGAATTCGCCGCCGTCTATTACGGCCAGGTAAAATACATTGATGACCAAGTCGGGCGCATCCTCAGGAAACTCGACGAATTGGGGCTTACAGAAAAGACGCTGGTGATTTTCACGACTGACCACGGCGATATGGTTGGTGCGCACGGCTGCATCGGCAAATCCATCATTGGCATCTATGACGACCTGCTCCGGATCCCGTTCGAGATGCGGTTGCCTGGCGTCATCAAACCTGGAACAGTCGTGCGCCAGCCGGTGAGCCAGATCGACGTCATGCCGACTATCCTTGACTATGTTGGCCAACCGGCGCCGGAACAACTGCAAGGGCAGTCGCTGCGTCCGCTGATCGAAGGCCGCGACGTGCCGTGGCGCGACTATGCCTTCTGTCAACGCGACAACTTTTCGCGCATGGTCCGCACCGACCACTACAAATACACCTTCGGCCTGAAACCGAAACTGATATCGCTCTTCGATCTCAAAGCGGATCCGGAAGAAAACCAAAACTTAGCCGATTTACCACGGAATGCCGATCTCGTGCGCCAGATGCACCGCCGCCTGCTGGACGTGATGAAAGCTGGCGGGGATCCGTTGCTGAAGCAATTCCCCACCGATCCGCTCAAGACTCCCTGAACCTGACTAAGCAAATAAGAAAAAAACGGCCACAACCATGAAAACACAGATGGAATTAACAACAAAACTGAAACGACGGGCATTCCTCAAGGTTAGCGCCAGCGCTGCTGCAGCTGGTTTCGCCGGATGTTTCTTTCCGGGGGGGAGCATCGCGAACGGGGCAGAACTGAAGTCTGGCGCGGCCGCCTTGACGGGGACTGAA
>JAKAMM010000232.1 GCA_021812905.1 Chloroflexota bacterium
CGGGTCAAGCGATCCGAACACCTCGTCCGTGGAGACATGCTGGAAGCGCGCCCGTTTTGCAGACACGCTTTTCTCCGTGATCCAGAACTGACGCGCGGCTTCCAGCAGGGTAAAAGTGCCGAGGATGTTGGTCTGGACGAAGGCCAGAGGTCCGAGAATGGAACGATCTACGTGCGATTCGGCCGCGAAGTGAACAATGGTATCTATCTCGAATTTTCGCAAGATCCTATCCACCAGTTCACGGTCGGCAATGTCACCCTTGACGAATTCATAGTGTTCGGGGGCGGTCAGATCTTGCAGGTTTTCAAGGCTGCCGGCGTAGGTCAACGCATCCAGATTGATGACACGGATGTGTTTCTCAATATTGAGCAAATAGCGAACAAAGTTCGAACCGATAAATCCGGCCCCGCCGGTAACCAGGATATTTTGCATTGCTTCTCCAAACGATGATTCGAAAAATTCAGCCAATACTTCGCCAGCCCAACAGACGCCGCACCTGGCCTGATCGAAAAGAACCTGTGATTCGCGTGATAGTATAATCAAAAGATCCTTGGCTGAGAAGAACCATGCAGAAAGCAGATCCATGCAATTCGATTGCACACACCAAATTTGCCTTGTGCTACAATTACAAATGGAGCGGATGTCCCGGCGGCTCATAGCGCGGGTTTCTACCCCATATTTCGCCCCTGTAGCTCAACGGATAGAGCACCTGCCTTCTAAGCAGTAGGTTGTGGGTCCGAGTCCCGCCAGGGGCGCTGGTAAAATAAAAAGAAACTATTCTGGCTATTGGAGTACTACCCTTTTTGGGGGAACTTTCTCTCTATGACTGAGCTGTTACAATAGAAATTACCTTTAGGAGTAAAACATGGCTACAGAAAGATTTGGGATTATTAAAGTCGGCGGTAAGGATGCGACTGTCATCGGTGATGATGTCAAAGTCGGGCAGAGCGCGCCGGATTTCACAGTACATGCAACGGACTGGTCTGTCGTGCGCGGACTGGCTGATACTGAAGGTAAAGTCCGCATCATTGCGGCGGTTCCGTCCCTCGACACCGATGTCTGTGATCGTGAGACGCGCCGTTTCAACCAAGAAGCCGCCTCGCTAAGCAAAGATATCCTGATTCAAGTTCTCAGCACTGACCTGCCGTATGCGCAAAAGCGATGGTGCGGTGCGGCGGGTGTTGAGCAGGTGATGACTCTTTCTGATCACCAGAGCGTTGAATTTGGCGAGAAGTATGGTGTCTTGATCAAAGAACGCCGCATTCTACGCCGCGCGGTCTTTGTGGTAGGACGAAATGGGAAGATCATGTATGCGGACTATATGCCTGCCCTGGGCGATGAGCCGAATTATGCTGACGTGATCGAGGCCGCAAAGCAGGCCTTGAGCTAGGAACGATTGAAATGCGCCTGAGATTTCGCGCTCAGGGCAGTGCAAGGAGTAAGATCATGACACATGTGATCCGCAGATCTGAAATCACCTTAACCGAGAAGCGCCGCGGAATTTTCCACGCGGTCAGTTGGCAGGTGCTGCCGACCGTGTGGAGTCCGCCGACCGATGTGTACGAAACGGATCATGAATACGTCGTGCGCCTCGAAGTGGCGGGCATGCGCGAAGCGGATTTTGAAGTCATGTTCGAAGATGACCATTTGTTCGTAAACGGGTTCCGGCCCGATGTCCCGGAAAGACGCGCTTATCATCAGATGGAAATCCGCTTTGGAAAGTTTTCCACCGCCATCAGTATTCCGGGTGCGGTTGATCTCGAAAAATCCGAAGCAGAATATAAGAATGGATTCCTGACCATCGTGCTGCCAAAGCTAAAATCAACGAACGTAAAGATCGAGGCATAGATGCCTGCTTCCCGCTGGCAATCCAGCATGGCCGAATTCTATCAGTTGAATGAGCAGGCCGACGATGAGCTGAACATGCTCATTCCGTCGGTTTTTTCTGCATTCGGAAAAAAGGCCGAACTGGCTCAACCATCCGAAGAAAAAGCGGAGGCGCCAAAATACCCGGATGTCTTGCCGATCCTGCCTTTGCGCGGGGTGGTGGTTTACCCGCAGACGGCTGTGCCGTTGACGGTTGGGCAGTCGCGTTCGGTGCGGCTCGTGGACGATGTGGTGGCCGCCGATAAGTTGGTCGGACTCGTGGCTGCGGTCGATCCCGAACTTGAAACACCGGGGCCGAACGATCTATACAAAATTGGTGTGATCGCCACCGTGCATCGTTTATTGCGCGCACCGGATGGCACGATCCGGCTTTTGGTACAGGGCACGGAGAGGTTCAGACTCGGCGAGTTTGTCGAAACCGAGCCGTATCTCAAGGCACATGTTGAGCTTGCGCCCGAGAAAATCGAAGAGGGGCTGGAGATCGACGCCCTGGCGCGTAATGCGCGCGATCAGTTCCAGGACATCACCAAGATGATCCCGTCTTTCCCCGAAGAATTGGTTTCTTCCATAACTACCATCGAAGATCCGCTTCAGACTGTTTACACCATCGCCAATTTCCAGCGCATCGATTTGAAGGATGCGCAGCAAATTCTAGAAATCGACTCGGTTAGCGAGAAATTACGCAAGCTGATCGGCCTGCTGGTGCGTGAAGCTGAAGTGCTGACACTTGGGCAGAAGATCCAGAATGAAGCGCGCGGCGAGATCGAAAAAGTCCAGCGTGAATATTACCTGCGCGAGCAGATGAAGGCCATTCAAAAAGAGCTCGGCGAAAAAGATGAGCAGGCCGTCGAGGTCGAAGAATTCCGCAAGAAGATAGACGACGCCAAAATGCCGGAAGAGGCCGATAAGCAGGCGCGCCGCGAGCTGGATCGTTTGTCACGTTTGCCAAGCGCCGCGGCGGAGTATGGAGTCATTCGCTCTTATCTCGATTGGCTTGTAACTTTGCCATGGTCGAAATCCACCGACGACAATCTTGATATCAAACACGCCCGCGATGTTTTGAACGCCGATCATTATGGGCTGGACGATGTCAAAGACCGAATCCTTGAATTCCTGGCGATCCGCAAATTGCGTCTCGACCGCAAAGATGAAGTCAAAGAACCGTCGCAGGATCAAATCCGCCACGAGCGCGAGGGCGTGATCTTGTGTTTCATCGGCCCTCCAGGCGTGGGCAAGACCTCGCTGGGACAATCCATCGCACGCGCGTTGGGACGCAAGTTCATCCGTGCTTCGCTGGGTGGTGTGCGCGACGAGGCTGAGATTCGCGGCCACCGCCGGACGTATATCGGCGCCATGCCCGGGCGGGTTTTACAATCCCTGCGCCGTGTCGAGTCGAAGAACCCGGTCTTCATGTTGGACGAGGTGGATAAGCTCACCTTTGATTTCCACGGCGACCCGGCTTCGGCTTTGCTCGAAGTTCTCGACCCCGAACAGAACGGCGAATTCCGCGATAACTATCTCGAAGTCGCGTACGATCTTTCACAGGTTTTCTTTATCACCACCGCCAATACAGCCGAGACCATTCCCGGTCCGCTCTATGACCGTATGGAGGTTATTTATCTTTCGGGGTATACCGAGAACGAGAAGATCGCCATTGCGAAGGGTTATCTTATCCCGCGCCAGATTCGCGAGAACAGCTTGCATCCCGATGAAGTTATGTTCAGCGATGAATCCCTGCAGACGCTCATTCGCAGTTATACACGCGAAGCCGGCGTCCGAAACCTGGAACGCAAGATCGGCGCCATTTGCCGCAAGATCGGAACGCGTGTGGCCGAAGGTCAAGGCAAGAAATTTGCCATTACTCCCGAAGTGGTCGAAGAGTTTCTCGAGCACCCAATTTATTTTGGGTCCGAAGAATTAAATGAGCGCACTTCCCTGCCGGGTATTGTCCCAGGGTTGGCGTACACCTCTTTTGGCGGCGATATTCTTTTCATCGAAGCCACGCGCATGCCGGGCGGACACGGCTTCCAGGTTACAGGTTCGATTGGCAATGTAATGCAGGAGTCGGCGCGCGCGGCTTTGTCCTACGTCCGCTCGCGCGCAGAAACGCTCGGATTGCCGTCTGAATTTTTCGAGAAGAATGATATTCACATGCACATCC
>JAKAMM010000007.1 GCA_021812905.1 Chloroflexota bacterium
AAGCGATTACAGCGAGAATGAAGGCAGGAACAATCACAAGCGGAGCCATTTGTGTGAGTTGCAACGACGGACTGACAACCATTTCCCATTCTTCCTCGGTGATCAGCGCCCAGCCAGTGGTTGTAATGGGGCTATACGCGACAACATGCTCAACATTGCCTTGCTTTACATATGTCGTTCCGCTTTTGCCGCTCAAGGCTTCAGTCACGCCTGGATGATCGGAGGAGAGATTATCAGACGCGAGAGGTCCACTGGAAAATAAAATCTGACGGGAAGAATCGAAGAGAAAAATCGTTACATAATTGCTGTCAGGATACGAAGTTGAAAGCGTCTCGCGTGCAAGCGACTCAGGAGAAAACGCGCCGGCCACGATGATATTTTGAGAAGGAGCAACCTGAGAGATAAGGATAAAGAGTTTCTTCGAGCGTGGATCAAGAAACGGGGAGGAGAAAACGGGCTCAGTGTCGGAGGAAGAGGCGAGACGAATCTTGTTTTGCGTGACCGCATCCCAAAGTCCAGAAGGAAGGGTGCTTGTGATGAGTCGCCCATCCATATCCAGATAAGCAAATCCGCCGTCGAAATCGGAGGCAAGATCGTTTGTTGTGGATATGGAAGCTGTGCTATTTGATAATTGGGCCAGTGCGACAAGATTGCTAATGCTCGCAGCGCGGTGATGCAATTCAGACGCCAGCGCGGCCGCGGCGGATCGAACAGCGCGCGCATCGCGTTCACCGACGAGTGAACGCATATCCTGTTGATGAAGCGAGACACTCCCAAATGCGATCAGCAATAAAAGCAATGTGAGTGGCAATACAGTGATAGCAAGCAATTGCACGGTGAGCCCGCGCAGAAAAGGTGCGCGCAGTTTTTTCATTCTTCAGCGATGTGGCCAGTGCTTTGCGAAATCCAACCCAGAGAGACGCCGCGCATGACAGCCTCCGTGCGGCTGGTGGCTTGTAGTTTGGCGAAGACGTGCGCGAGATGACCCTGCACGGTGCGGTCGCTGATATTCAATTGCACACCGATGGATTTGTTTGTAAATCCTTTCGCGGCAAGACGCAACACATCAAGTTCGCGGTCTGTGAGCGGTTCAACGGGAGTTTTCTCCGACCGCTTGAAAAGATTGGACATCAGTTTTTGTGTTATAGCTGGATCGAGCGCAGATTTGCCTTCGTACACATCGCGTACTGCCTGGATGAGTTCTTCGGTTTTGGCGGTTTTGAGAACATATCCATTTGCACCTGCCTGCAAAACCGCCATAACATAAGGCTCGTCATCATAGGCTGTCAGAATGAGCACGCCGACTTCGGGCAAATGTGATCGTACCCAACGCGTGACTTCGATGCCACTGGCTTTTGGCATTTGGATATCCAGCACGGCAACATCAGGTTTGTATTTCTGGATGATGGTCTGGGCCTCTTCGCCATCGCCCGCTTCGGCAACGACTTCAATATCCTTCGCACTTTCAAGCAATTGCCGAATCCCCGCGCGGACGATATGATGGTCATCCGCTAAAATAATTTTGATCTTCGCTTTAGCTTTTACCAAAGGATTCCTCCATGTAGGGGAAGGCAAACCAGACGATACCCAGACCAGCTAAAAGTCCAGTGACAAGGCGCATGGTGGAATTGAATGAACCGAGTGCAGCGCCCGCGTAGAAGGTCGTAGGAAATGAATTGTTCGTCAATATCGCCAGCCATTGATTTGTAGAACGAAAACCCTGGCCGATACCAGCAAAGTCACTGATCATATGCGTACCGCCATCCAGTACAATTGGGAGCAAAAACAATGCGAATCCCCACCAGGGCAGCGCCTTGATTCTTCGACGAAGGGGCCACCAAATCAAGGCAAAGATCCAAACGCTTGTATAAAATGAGATCATGCGGTCCGACCAGGCAATCTTCCAGCCCATAGTCGCATTGCCGATAAATTTTCGCAGAATGAGCGGGTCGAGCGTGTTCTGCCATGCAGCTTGAATCTCGGGAAGTGAGTACATGGTTTTTGGTCCGAATAGGAAAAACGAACGTTCTGGAAGCTGGTGGCAGAAAAACGAGTAAATAAAATATATTGCTTGTCCTGTACCGGCCCAGCCGATATGCATGAAGAGTGGAGCGAGGAACGGTATCCAAACCCAAAGGCCATAAACAATAAGGAAAATCTCAAACCAGTGGGATGTCGTTGTTTCTTCAGAAGAAACATATGCTTCTGAATGTTTGGTGACGTTTGTGTTATCCATACCTTTATGATACCTTGTTAACCTGACAATTTCATTTGAAGCGCTTGTTCAATGGATGACTGAATAATTGGGTCAAGGTGTTGCAACGGCGAACTAACCAGTGAAAACCAGGTTTGTCCATCATAGCCGTGCAGAACTAAAGTAGCTGGTTCTGATGCTTCACCATAGACCAATAAAACCATCATTTGGCAATCACATTCGCTTGTCCCATGATGCGGACAGGGACAATTTTCGAACGCATGACGCGCATTATGAAGATCAAAAGTCTGCATGACGCGCAAACCATTCCGGGTCAGGTTTTGGCTTGTCCATCGTAAAGCTTCGTCACAGGAACAATTCAGGGTAAGAAATGAGGGGAGCATATTCATAAATTGCATCAAGTTGAATGATGCTATTTTAGGGATTTCTTCAGTAAACATTCAGGGCTACTTCACTTATTTGCATATAAGCAAAATTGCCTATTGTCCTTAATAGTGCTCTAGTGCAAGAAATGAACAACAATATCTCCGGATTCCAGCCACTTTTTATCCATTCGATTGGTAGAGTCGAAGACTGTTTGAACAACAGGTGGCTTCCAATAAAGTTACTGGTTATTATTAAGCGGTATCCAAAAGGCCTGCTTTGATGATAGCAACCGAACGCTATTTATGATTCCTTCTTCAAGGTTTATATCGGTCACACTTAATTCTTTTATCAAAGAGTAATATGTTCCTGTCGACAAACCAGTTCCCTTATCTCATTACACGCTGGGCAATTTGTCAAAGGAAAGAAGGAAAATGAATCACCCGCTTATTGTAGGAAATGATCATCTGCTTGGCCAGAACGAAACCCCAAAGTAACAGAGGCGTAATTGTTTGAGTAATTTGACACTTGGGGACCTCTATTTATCATGTATGCGGATATAAATTTCGCAAAAGAACATAGGCAGCGCGTGGGCGGTATGGGGTGCAACTGCATATGGAATAAGCTAACCACAAACGCGCACCATAAAACAAGACAATCCTTCGATAAGTGGATAAATAATTGACGTTTGAACATCAATTATTTATCCACATGAAATTTTTATTCAATCCCAACACAGTTTGATTCCACGAACGAAACACTGGTAAGCCGGCTTCCTATCATAGTGATCATGAATGTCAATGAACCTGTATTCACCGCCTAATCTGTGAAAACCTTCATGCGTTTTTACTTTCGATATCCCAACAACCTCAATGCATTTGCGACAACGACCAATGTGCTACCTTCGTGGAATATGATGGCAATGCCGATACTGACAATGCCTGTCAGGGATGCGATGACGAGCAGGGTAATCACACCGAGTGAGATAAAAAGATTTTGGATGATGATCGCGCGGGTGGCGCGACCCAGTCCAACAGCAAACGGTAGTTTGGATAGATCGTCACCCATCAGGGCAACATCGGCAGTCTCCAATGCAACGTCTGTACCCGCGCCGCCCATTGCTATTCCCACCGTTGCATTTGCGAGTGCAGGGGCGTCGTTCACGCCGTCGCCGATCATCGCAACCTGCCCATATTCTTTTACAAGGTCGCGGATCACGGTCAGTTTATCTTCGGGCATGAGGTCGGCACGGAATTCAGTTAGACCGATTTCAGATGTAATAGCAGAAGCCGAACGCGCATTGTCGCCAGTCAGCATGATTGTGTGGCTTACGCCGGCAGCTTTAAGGGCCTTCATGGTCGGCGCGGTTTCGGTGCGCAGGGTGTCGGCGAGGGCGATCAAACCGATCAAAATTTTGTCCATCGCAATCCACATCAACGTCTTCCCTGATCCTTGAAGCGATTGCGCGTGATTGAGCGCATCGGGAGAGATCGGCGCGCCCACTTCATCCATCAATTTTTGATTGCCGATCCAAACGGTTTTGCCGTTCGAGACGGCGCGAAGACCGCGTCCCGTCAGCGACTCGACTTCGTCCATAACGGAAACAGGCAAACCCTGAGTCTGAGCCGAGCGGACGACTGCCTGGGCGAGGGGATGTGCGGAACGTGATTCCGCACCCGCCGCAAGAGACAGTAAATCCGCCTCCTTCCACCCCGAAGCTGGGAATACGACCATATCAGTTACCTCAGGTTTGCCATGAGTCACCGTGCCCGTTTTGTCGAAGGCGATGGCTTTGAGACGACCCAAATTTTCAAGGTGCGCGCCACCCTTGACGAGAACGCCGTTACGCGCGGCTTGCGCGACGCCCGCGAGGACCGTGGCAGGTGTGCCAAGTGCGAGGGCGCAAGGCGAAGCTGCGACGAGGAGAGTCATGGCACGCAGAAACGATTCGCGGAACGGAAAGCCGAACAATGGAGGAATGATGATAACCAGTACAGTCAGTACCAGCACGGCGGGAACAAAGACCCGCTCGAATTTTTCAACCGTTTGTTGTGTGGGCGATTTTTGGGCCTGCGCCTCTTCCACCATTTTCATGACACGGGCGAGTGTTGAGTCTTTTGCCAGGCGCGTGACCTTTACTTCCAGCGCACCTTCACCATTGACAGTGCTGGCAAATACCTGATCACCAGGAACTTTATCCACGGGAAGTGATTCACCCGTGACTGAGGCTTGATCCACGCCAGAGTTTCCAGTGAGGATGACACCATCAACAGGAATACGCACGCCAGGGCGGACGATGACGACATCTTCCAGTCCCAAAGATTCAACGGGCAGTTCCTGTTCTTTCCCGTCACGCCTGACGAGGGCGATCTTGGGCGCAAGGTCTGCCAACGCACGCACAGCGGCGCGGGCACGATCAAGCGCGCGTTCCTCCAAAGCATGACCGAGACTGAACAGAAAAAGCAGGAGTGCGCCTTCGGCAAACTCGCCGAGGAACGCCGCGCCGAGCGCCGCCATCACCATCAGCAGGTCGGTATCGAAATGTTTTTCTTTGATTGCGTGCCAGGCATGTTGTGAAATGTCCCAACCGCCGAAGACATAAGCCGCTAGATATAGGATGGTCGCAACAAGCACAGGCAAACCGAAGAAGGTCTGTCCGAGCCAACCCAACAAGACAAGTAATCCCGCTGTAAGGCTAAATATGACTTCACGGTTTTCTTTATACCAACTACGCAATCCCTCCACTGGGATTTCATATCCCAGCGAGCGCACACGATTTTCAATGGATGCGCGATTGATCTTTTGATTATCATATTCGACCCACATCTTTTCAGCGGGGTAGTTGACATTAACCGACAATATGCCATCCATTCGTCCGAGACTGTGTTCGATGACCCTCGCACAATCCGAGCAGTCCATATTCTCGATGGAAATCGAATCGTGATGGAAGCGGTTGACGATCTGTGCACCCGCGCGCTCGGCGAGGCGTTTGACATCGGAGAGAGTCAGCAAGTTGGGATCGTAGTGCAAACACAAGTCCACAGGGGATTTTTCGCGCTCGATATGTGCGCGCAGAATCCCCTTGTAATTTTGAAGAGAAGATTCCAGACGGAGGAGACACTCATCCTTTTCGTTTTCGATGCCTGGGAGTAGGAGGGGGAATTCGAGTTCGATTGTTTTTTCCATACCATAATCCTTTTGAATAATAACGATAAACAGTTCATGCCCATCCCAATAAAATGGGCAGGTCAGTAATGAATCAATCTTAGATTAGAGGGTAGGAGGATGGGAAATTTTTAGGACCAGATTCAGGACGCAGTTATCGTCATTGGTCGGTTCAGGAGCAAGACTTGACTCGTTCCAGAAGGATTGAAGATTCGCTGGCAAATTCATGCCGTGATGGATAGCGCAGGTGGACTCAGAAAGAACATGATGTGACCCGCCGACTGGTGCAAGCAGATGTCCTGCAATGCCAATCAAGAGCAGGACGAGGAGGAGAGCCAGAGAGGGTCGTCGGAGTGCTTTCATCATATTATCCATGAAGAACATGGTCGAGACCGCGTTTGAACAGTTCGATCACATGATTATCATCGAGACAAACGAAGACGTTACGCCCCTGTTTGCGTGTGCGAATGAGGCGCTTGTCGCGCAGTCCGCGCAACTGATGCGAAACGGCAGACTTGGTCAACCCCAGGCGCTCCACCAGTTCGCCGACACCAACCTCCCCATCGAGCAAAGCGCTGATGATGAGAATACGGGTCGGGTCGCTCAGCGCATCGAACAGGTTGGCGAGATCAGAGGCGACTTCAGGGGTGACCTTATCCTTTGCCATGATTAGAACCAGCGGCGCACACTCATTTGGTGCTTACGGTAGTCCTCACCATATTTTTCTGTGAGGAAAGCCTCTTCCAGTCGCACTTGGACATGGATCAAGACGACACCAAGTACGGTTACTGTCAGGGTGATAGCGGTGGGCAATAATAACAGCAAACCCACCAGCATGACCAGCATCCCCAGGAAGATGGGGTTGCGTGAAACGCCGAACAAGCCGTGTTGGACGAGGACGGATTCACTTTTTTCATCAATGCCGATGCGCCACGAATCACCCATTTGAAGCTGGGCAACCAGCACCCAGATCAAAGCCAGAACGAGCAATGCGATCCCGAGGATCATCAGCACGGAGGAATTTATCCATGCAATGGGAGAAAGCCATTCATAATACTGATCCATGAAGGAAAACACGAACACGATCAACGCAGTGGCGATCAAGGTCAGACGAAACAGTTTGCCAACGAAGTCATGAACGGTATCGCCCTTACCCAGTTTATAAGGGTTGATGCCTGTTCGTTTCCACGCGATATACGAACGCCAGAACATGGCAAGTCCGAAGAACAACAGGAAGTAAATGGGGAGAAAGATTTTTAGGAGGGTTGTCATGTAAATCTCAAATAGTTGAATAGTTGCTCAACTATTTGAGATTATATACCCGCTATCGAGGACTCGTCAAGATGGCAATGTAAATCCAAATGTTGCCCCGCAATCTGGCTGACTTTCCACCCATACTTTCCCGCCATGCGCTTCGACCAGTTGTTTGGCAATCGCAAGTCCAATCCCTGATCCGCCGCTCGCGCGTGAACGGGATTTGTCGGCGCGGTAGAAGCGGTCAAAGACAAAGGGAAGATCATCAGGTGGAATACCTTCGCCTGTATCAGATACCGTGATGAAAAGGCTTTGGGAATTATCTTTGCCGCAGGCTACTTTCACCCGCCCTCCTGAAGGCGTATGACGCAAAGCATTACTCACCAGATTGCGAATCACCTGCGCGATACGGTCTGCATCCACATGGATGAGAGGCAGATTCGATTTAATGTCCATTGCCAGTTCAACCTGGCTGGACTGCGCTTGCAGGCGGAACGGTTCCACCGCGCGCGCAACCAGTTCCGCAGGGTCGGTTTTGACGCGCTCTAGCTTCAGTTGACCCGCTTCCGCCAGCGAAAGCAACCGCAAGTCTGAGACGAGACGCGCCAGCAATGCCGTTTCATCCCGAAGGGTTGCAATTTCCTGCGGGCTGGCTAGCAGCACCCCATCCAGCATGGCTTCAAGATTTCCCTGAATAACCGTAAGCGGCGTCCGCAGTTCGTGCGCGATATCGGCAATCAGGTTGCGGCGCAATTCCTCATGTTTTGCAAGTGAGTCTGCCATCTGGTTGAAGGATGTTGCCAGTGTGCCAATTTCATCCTGTGATTGGGTTGGAATGCGCTGACTTAAATCTCCAGCCGCGATTTTCTGAGCGGCGGAAGTCAACCGCTGTACAGGTGAAACGATTTGAAAGAATAGAACGGAGCCAAGAAGCAAGGCGACGAGCGCGGCAATACCTCCAGCCAGCCAGGTGGAGTGATTGACGGATGAGACAAAGTCATCTGCTGCATTGGGCGCGGTCGTTCCCGCAAAAAGAGGCAGGATTGTTCCCACCTGTTGATTTCCAACAAGAACTGGCTCACCAACTGCAAGGTCAGCCGAGGAGATCGTCTTTCCAACATCCTGCCCCGCGCTATCCGCGACGATGGTCCCCCGCGCATCGGCAAGCAGGAGGCGCACTCCCATCATGCTCCAAGGGCTTGAATTGGAACCCATGTCCCTCACTCCATTCCCGCCCTGCCACATGTCCCAATCATTTTCTCCCATCATCCCCATGCCATCATTCATCATCATGCTACCCCAGGGATTATCGAGCAAGCTCTCCACTCCCTGCCAGTTTCCATGACTGGCGTAATATTGCGCCAGAGTTGGGGCAAGTTGCCGCACGAACGCCCTGCCATTCTGATTGACAAACTGGCTGAATTGAGTCTGGGTTGAACGGCTGACCAGGTAGGTATCGATGCCGCCGCCGATCAACACGACCAGCAGAAATGCGCCCATCAGTTTAAGCCACAGGCTACGCATCATGACGAAACTCCGCAGAGAAACGATAGCCCACGCCAAACACTGTTTCAATGAATCGCGGCGTGCGGGCATCGTCGCCCACTTTGGCGCGCAGGTTTTTGATGTGCTGATCCATCACACGCTCGTAGCCTTCATAAGCCATACCTTGCGCGGCCTCGACCAACTGCAATCGGGTGAATGCCTGCCCAGGATGGCGCATGAACGCGGCTAGGATGTCGTATTCGGTGGGCGTCAGATCAAGAGGCTTGTTATCCTTGGTTGCGGTATGCGCTTCCAGGTCCAGGATGAGCGTGTCGGCGCGCAGGATGGGCGGCGGTTGCACCTGTCCACGGCTTCGGCGCAGGACCACACGCACACGCGCCGTCACTTCACGCGGACTGAACGGCTTGGTGACGTAATCATCCGCGCCCAATTCCAATCCGATCAATTTGTCACTCTCTTCGCTGCGGGCAGTGAGCATGATGATTGGCGTATCCGCTTCGTGGCGGATCTGGCGGCAGACCTCCCAGCCATCCACATGAGGCAGGTGCAGGTCTAAAATGACCAGGTCTGGCTTTTCATGCCGAAAGGCTGGCATTGCCAGCGCGCCATCGGCAATGATGGCAACCTGGTAGCCAGCCTGTTCAAGATATAAGCGCAGGGTGCGCGTGATGTGCGCTTCATCTTCTACGACTAAAATTTTGTCTGCCAAGATCAATCTCCTGCTATTCGAGTTCGACTAGGATGGGGAAGCCTTCTTTTGTGTGAGGGTGCGTACAAGCCAGAATATGCCGCCGACGATGAGCGCAAGAACGCCGAGCGGAATGAGCCACATGAGCGCCATGCCAAAAAATCCAAAAGGCGCCATGCCCCAGCCACCCATCATAGGCATAAAGCCGCGATAGCCCATCATACCGTATCCATTCCAGCCATCACAGCCGTAACCATAAGCAGAGTTGTTCCATCCAAACGGCATGAACATGCCGCCAAATAAGCCAAGTAAGAAGATGGCAATTACGCCAATCACGATCCAGAGGGTAATGTTTTTCATTTTATCATTTCCTTTCAGGCTAATTGTTGGGAGCGCCCGCCGCGATCCAATCCAAAATGGTTTGGATTTCCGCTGGAGTGAGAGGCGCGTTGCGGAAGGGCATGTAGCCGCTGTACACGTAGTAAGCAAGACGGCTGTTGTATACATCACCAGGGATGATGACCGCGCCGTTTACGCCGCCTTTCCTCACGTTATCGTATGTGTCAAGATACAACCCATTTGTCCCGCCGTGACAGGCGATACAGCGCGAGACAAAGATGGGCTGGACGTTATTCCTGAATGAAACAGGAGTCGAGGGAGTGGGATAATACGGCGAGCCGTTGGGTACAGTCGGCGTGGAATTCCAATTCGGATTCGCCTGCGAACCATTACCATATCCGTTCATCATGCCGCCGTGCATTCCACTCCAGTTGTGGTCCTCCCAATCGTGCATCATGCCCCAGCCTGGTTGTCCCTGCTGTGAGTAGTTCGGATTCGTCATCCAACCATGTTCCCATTCTCCCTGGGAACCCATCATCCACATGCCTGGTCTCCATTGGTCCTGTGGTGGAATGGCAGGCAGGGTTGTCTGCGGAATTGGCGTAACCTGGGGTTGTTGTAGAACCACTGTGGGTTGAATTTGTTGTTGTGGAACCACTGTGGGTTGAATTTGTTGTTGTGGAACTATCGTGGGTTGATATTGCTGTTGCGGAATGAACGTCGGTTGGGCAAACTGTTGCGCGGGGAAGCTCGCGGCGCGCGGCTGTGTGATGAACGCGCCTGCCATAAATCCGCCCGCCAACAGGGCGCCAGCGGCAACCAGACCAAGAATGATTTTTAGGAATTTCATGTGCAATCTCCTGTTTGTGAAGTTTCATACAGGATACTCGCCCAATGTATAGAAGTTATGTAGAACATGTGAAAGAGTCCTAACGATCCTTGACAGTTTAATCTCTCTGATTATAATATCATTATATACTGATATAGTGATACAATGAAATATGTTGACATCCACAACTTCCAGCATTGACTTGCAAGCCAAACTTTTTCGCGGCTTCGCCGACCCCTCCCGTCTTTCCATCCTTGAAGCACTGCTTGAACAGGAGCGAACCGTCAGCGATCTGGTGCAAGCCACAGGTTTCACCCAACCCAATGTTTCCAACCACTTATCCTGTCTGCGCGATTGCGGACTGGTCACGGTCCGCCAACAGGGACGCTTCTCGTACTACTCCCTGAGCGATGATCGCGTCGCAAAACTGCTTCTATTAGCAGACGAACTTCTCGCTGATGTTGCCAAAGGCGTTTATGAATGTACACGCTATAACGTAAAGGATTCCAACAATGGCTAACCCGCAAACTCTAGAAATCCCCATCTCCGGCATGGACTGCGCTGAATGCACACAGCATGTTCAACATGCCATCGAAAAACTGCCAGGTGTGCAATCCGTGAATGTTTTCCTCGGCACGGAAAAAGCCGTGGTGAAACTTGACCCTGCGCAGGTGGATATGACTACCATCCGCACCGCCGTTCAGGGTGCAGGATATGATGTGCCCGCCTCAGACTCCCCCAAAGCTGACCCCGTCTCGATGGGCGATTTCAACCGCCGACTGACGATCCTACTGGTCAGCGTGTTTGCCATCATTTTGAGTGTGGTGATCTTCGGCGAAGGGTTGGGCTTGTTCGATTTTCTCAATGACCTGATCCCCTTCCCAATTGGAGTTGTGATTGTACTGGCAGGCGGCTACCCTGTCTTTATGAACGTGATTCGCGCCACATTGAAACGCCAGATTATTTCGCACACTCTGATGACCATCGGTGTGATAGCAGCGCTGGTTGTCGGTCAATGGGTCACAGCAGCACTTGTGGTTGTCTTCATGCGTGTCGGCGATTATGTAGAGAACTTCACCACTGAATCCGCCCGCCGCGCGGTAAAAGAATTAACCTCCCTTGCCCCGCAGACCGCCCGCGTGGAACGCGATGGGATGGAAGTGGAGATCCCTGTCGCGGAGGTGAAACTTGGTGAAACAATTACCGTGCGTCCAGGCGAAAAGATCGCTGTGGACGGTGAAGTCATCAGCGGACAGGCGACTATCGATCAATCCGCCATCACCGGCGAATCCATGCCTGTTGAAGCCGCAAGCGGAACCCATGTATATGCAGCGACAATTGCAAAACTGGGCAGTCTGCGTATCCGCACTGAGCGGATTGGAACGGATACGACCTTTGGGCGCGTGGTCAAGATGGTGGAGGAGGCAGAAGCGCATCGTGCCGATGTTCAACGAGTTGCCGACAAATTCAGCGCCTGGTATCTTCCAGTGGTTGCCATCATCGCGGCATTAACTTTCCTGATCAGCCGCAACCCATTGGCAACCGCCGCTGTTCTGTTGGTTGCCTGTTCCTGTTCCTTCGCATTGGCAACACCGGTTGCCATGCTTGCCTCCGTGGGCGCCAGTGCCAAACGCGGGTTGCTGATCAAGGGCGGCAAGTATCTCGAATTATTAGCAAAAGCTGATGTTCTGCTCGTGGATAAAACCGGCACGCTCACCCTCGGTCAACCGCAAATAACTGATGTAATTTCATTGAACGGATTGTCACGCGCAGACCTGCTTGGCCTTGCCGTCTCTGCCGAACGTTACTCCGAACATCCGCTGGCGGAAGCGGTACGCGTCCTTGCTCGTGAGGAAAATGCCGCGTTGATCGAACCCGAGAAATTCGAAGCCGTGCCAGGACATGGCGTCCAGGCGATCATCAATTCTCAAACCATTCGAGTCGGTAATCGACGCATGATCCCCTCTGCCGTGTCGTTGCCCATCGCCGCAGACCTGGAAGCACAGGGCAAAACCCTCTTATTCATGGAACGCGATCAGGAATTAGTGGGCGTGTTTGCGGCAGCAGATACATTACGTTCCGAAGTGCCGGCCGCCCTGGCTGAAGTTCGTTCCCTCGGCATTCGACATATTGAACTGCTCACAGGTGATAATGAAAGAACGGCTGCCACGCTTGCAGAAAAACTGGGAGTCTCCTATCGTGCCAATCTTCTTCCAGAACACAAGATCGATGTGGTGAAGGAATATCAGGCAAAGGGACACATCGTTGTTATGATCGGCGACGGCGTGAACGACGCACCCGCGCTTGCCCAGGCGAATATTGGTATCGCAATGGGCGCGGCAGGCACGGATGTCGCCATCGAAGCAGCTCATATCGCCCTCATGCGCGAAGATTGGAATTTGGTACCCGATGTCTTGAAGATCGCCAAGCGCACCATGAACATTGTCAAAATGAATCTGGCGTTCACCACTGTATATAACCTTGTAGGATTGTCCCTTGCGGCGATTGGCATACTTCCTCCCGTCCTTGCCGCCGCAGCGCAATCCCTGCCCGACATTGGCATCATGGGAAATTCAGCAAGATTGCTGAAACAAAAATAGTTATTCCAAGTGGCTTACTTTATCTGCCAATAGCGATGGTCGCGAGCAACCTAAGTGAAAGTCAGGTTAGTATTAAATTCATTTCCCAAATCGCATATTTTTAGCTTCAAAGTTGAATGCAAAGTTGCCCAGCGCGGCATATATCATGTATACGGGTATAAGTAACCGTATAAAATTATGCCGCAGTGAGTATTTCTTCCGCTAAGTTGCTCGACTATACATCAGATGTATAGCCTTGAGGCGCGCGCTTAGATCAGTCTTTTGCTATTCGCCAAACACGAATAACATATCCAATGTATGTATTCCCGCATTCAAGGATTCACAGCACCTTTCTTTAGACAATTACGCTCCCTGGAAGGAGGGAGCGTAATTGTTGACATAGTTCATTTGGCTGGAACCTCCATATATGGGCACAACTAGTCTTGCTGACACCAAATATTGTGTTCCCTTGGGATTACATCGCCAAAGCAATATTTGGATTTGCCTGAGCGGTGGCTGAAAGAGTTTTCATATCTTCTCAATGTGTAAAATAGCGGGAAATTGGGTAAATATACCAACTATTTTGGTACTTTTTCTTTCTTCGGTGGAAAATATGTCGTTAAAATACAGCGTTCTCTTGTGATTACATCGCAACCTATAATGTTTTGGGGAACAAAGCTAGTTTATCATGATTGAAAAGCAGGGAGCACAGAAAAGACTCTTGAGAGTATCTGAAGCGGGAGTGATACGAAATCAACTAAATGAAAGGAGTACTTTGGAAACCGACGTTTTGCTAATTGCCTTTGGTTGCAACAATAGACAAAGAGTTAAATATTCCGTTATCAACGGAACAGAAGAGATGATCAGGGTAGAATGGTCGATGCAAGCGACATATCGTCTTGACTATTCTATAGAAGCCAATGAAAATCATAGCTCTCCCTGATTTACACAATGGCTTAACCAGCCTTTCAGAAATTAGCAACAACCTCTCCCAGGTTGATTTGGTTTTACTCGTCGGCGATCTCACCAATGGTGGACCTGCACAGGATGCCAGCCAAGTGGTCCAGCTTGTCCGAAGATTTAATGCCTCGGTTTTGGCAATACCAGGAAATTGGGACACACCAGAAATCGAAAATTATCTTTCCCAAGAAAGCATAAATCTGCATCGAAGACATATTCGACGAGAAGGTCTCACTTTCGTCGGCATGGGGTTATCCTTGCCTGGGATTGTGCCAACTCCTAATGAGATTACAGAAGCTGATTTTGAAACATTCTTTACCGAGATAAATTCGAATTTGCTTCCTGGTGAGCCTGATATTCTTATCTGTCACCAACCTCCCTATGGCACTCAAAACGACTTAGCGCAAGGAAAAGTACATGTTGGCAGTAAAACCGTTCGCAAATTTATCGAACGAAATCAACCACTGATATGTTTTACAGGACATATTCACGAAGGAGTTGGTATCGATCAAATCGGGAATACAAAGATTATTAACCCGGGTCCGCTTTCAAAGGGAAATTATGCTTATGCAGAAGTGACACAGGGAGGAGTTCAGACTCTTGAGATCGTGCCAATGAATCCTTAGCCGTTCTCTCAACTCCCGTTGAATGGCTTTTGATCACCTGAGGCAAGGGTCGTGGTAAAATTTTATAGGTTTGAGCGATGAGGCTCGCTCTGAATTTATTCAACCGCTAGCTCCATAGCTGATGGCCTCTACTGAATATGTTCTTCAGTAGAGGTTTTTAATTCCCTTTCGGTGCGTGTCTTGTGTGTAGGCGAATAAAAAGAGCATAGGGCACTTATGAACAGTAATCTTGTGACAATCGTCAAGGATGGAAAACTCATAAATATAGAGGATGACCATCTGTGCAAGAATGACATGGTGGTATTGCAGACGGCTGATGTCGTTCCCGCCGACCTTAATCTTGTTGAAGCAAATGGGCTGGAAGTCGATGAATTTGATATTACCGGCGAGCTTTTACCGGTTCTCAAAAGGGTGGGGGTGGATGTCATCATCTATATGGGGAGCAGAATAATCAGAGGAACAGGGAAAGGAGTTGTCGTTGCAACCAGGGAACAAACGGAATTTGGAAAGATTCTAAGTCAAAGCTCGGAACAAAACCATATTTACAAATTCCAGTTCATTAATAAAAAATACCTTGGCCTCGTTTTATTGCTCCTGCCGGCCTTCATTATTCAAGCGACACAATCAAATAATGTTATTGGTGTGATCGCTTTGTACTTGTTGTTATCTTTCTCTCTCATATTGCTGCAAAACGATGATCTTTTCAGGTATCTCCCTGTTTCAAGTGAACTTAAGAGTTTGGAGAGTTTCAATATTCAAATCAAGGACATGAGAGCCCTGGAACAGATGAGTCAAATTGACATCCTCTGTTTGGATAAAACGGGGGTTTTAACCACGCGTCAGATGGAAGTCAAAAATATTCATTTGGCAGGCGAAATATCGAACGCAGACGATGTATCAACCATCGATGCAAGCGCATTTCATTGGATCAAAATTGCATGCGCATTGTGCAATGATGTTTTGTTCTTTGAAAAGCTGGATCTGGCAAATCCAATTGACAAGGCGTTAATATCCTTTGCCATTAAAAAGGGGGTTGATGCAAGGGAATTATTCCTGCACTCCAAACGCATCTATGACAAACCTTTTGATTCTGAAAATCGGTATATGGTCTGCGGGTTCGAACTGGATGATAAGGAACAGTTTTTTGCCAAAGGCGATCCCGGTGTGATCTTGGGGATGTGCGATCATTATATGACCGCAACCGGCGACAAGAAAAAGATGAATCTTAAGTTTTGGAAATTGAACCTCTCGAATATGCAGGCAATCAACCGAAGTGGCGATACTGCAATTGCGCTGGCGTACTCAACTGATACATCCGATATAACATCCAAAAATTATACGTTTCTGTGCCTGCTCCAATTGGAGAATCCATTACGGCCCGGAGTCCGGGAGACCATAAAAAGTGTGACGGAAAAAGGCATAAGAAACATCCTGCTCACCGGGGACAGGGCGGAAACAGCAGGAAGGGTTGCCGAAGAATGCAGCATCGCGAAAGATTCAACGATGGTTTTGACCGGGGGAACAATTGAAAGAATGGAATTGAAGGAGGTCGCCAGACAAGCTTCGTATTGCTCCGTGTTTGCAAGACTAATCCCCTCGCAAAAGGGCGTCCTGATCAGGCTTCTCCAGCAAAAAGGTGATTGCGTGGGGATGGTCGGAGACGGATTAAATGACGGCATAGCGCTAAAAGCAGCAGATGTGGGAATATCATTCCTGAAGAACAGTTCTCCCATCGCGAGGAGATTTTCCAAAATTCTTATCAATGATTTGACTGATCTGTTGCGGCTTTTCGAAGGCGCTGAAAGGATAAAGTGGCGGGTTGGGCAATTAAGAATATTGAGAATTTTTATGATGGCGGCTTTATTCATCAGCCCGTATATTTGGATTTTCACGTCGGGATACTTTACCCGTTAAAAAGCATCCTGCTAATGATTTTCTTCAAAATATGGATCATTGATATCCAAGAGAATAGATATGGAAAAAACAAAATCGTTCCGTCAATACACTGTTATCAAACAGCAAATTGCCGATTTGATCCGCGCTGCGCGCCAGAATTTCAAGATGGAAAAATCCGAGAACTGGGAGGATGCATGCCGGGCATTGCAGGTAAAACTGGCGGCGGATCGCTTCAATCTTGTTGTCCTGGGGCAATTCAAACGCGGCAAGAGTTCGCTCATCAACGCGATCATCGGAAGAGATTTGCTGCCCACCGGCCTATTGCCACTCACCTCGGCCATTACCACTTTGTGTTATGGCCCGCAGGAACGCATTGCTCTCGTCCGGAAAGATTGGGTCATGGAGCAGGAAGTCACGATTAACGATCTGCCTGATTTTGTCACAGAAGAAGGTAATCCGGGCAATGAAAAAGGATTGATCGAAGCGCGGATCGAGCTGCCGGTTCCATTTTTACGGCGGGGCGTGCATTTCGTGGACACGCCCGGCGTCGGCTCCTCGCGCATCGAAAACACTGCGACCACTTACGAGTTCCTGCCCGAAGCGGATGCAGTCATCTTCGTAACCAGTGTAGAAGCGCCGCTCAGTCAAGCGGAACAGGATTTCCTACGCGACGTTTCCACTTACGTGCGCAAACTCTTTGTTGTTGTCAATAAGATGGACCTGGTATCTCCCACGGAACGCGCGAAAGTGCTCGACTATGTTCGAACAAACGTCGAGGACGTTCTGGGTACAAATGGAATTCCATTCTTCCCGATTTCGGCGCGGCAGGCCCTGACCGATAAAACGGGGGGAGGAAAAACTGAGAGTGGCATTGACCAACTCGAAGCGGCGTTGGAAGCGTTTTTAGTCAATGAAAAGAATCGCTCTTTGTCCGTTTCGGTTCTGGATCATCTGATTCATATCCTGTCGTCAGCGATTTCAGGACAAGAAGTAAAAGCTTCGTTACAGGAACGATTAAATCCGATTCAGATCGCCGCGACGGATCTGCGCGATACACTGCTTAAGGGTGAACAATCCGTTTCAATTACACTGAAGGAGAAAATAAATTCCGCAACAATCCTCAAAAAACAAAACCAGCCTCAACAAAATTCCACGCCGCCCAGGAAACGGGGATTTTCCCAAACCCGCACCTGCCCAATCTGCGCTGGATTGCGCCAGGAGTTGTTCGATTACTTCGTGGATTTGCAACAGGTTGGAGCAGAAGAACAGCAGGATTTTCTTGCAGGCGGCGGATTGTGCCAGGTACACGCCTGGCAGTTTCGTGACATGGCCACCGCGAGTACAATCAACCAGATGTATACGCCGCTAATCGAGTCTATCGCAGTCCAGTTAAAGCAGATGCGCGGCGATCATAGTAAAGGCAGGCCATCCAGGCAAAAGTCTTGCGCTGCCTGCGCGTTGTTGGAAAGGATGCAACGTGTGCAGGTGGAAAAATTCCTTGAATACATGAAGATATCTGACGGAAAGGTCTATTATCAAAATGCACTGGGGTTATGCCTTCCCCATCTCGAGGCAATGCTGGTTGCGAATCCTACAGATGATATTCGGGACTTTCTGCTGGAGGAGCAATCAAGACATCTTGAAGAATTATCAGAAGACATGCGCAATTACGTCTTGAAGCGCGATGCTATACGGCGCGATCTGTTGAACGACAATGAAGAAAATGCCTGGAGCCGCGCTCTCATCCAGATGGTAGGCGAGCGCATGTCTTATATTTCACCTGGAAATGGATAAACACATGGAACCCATTGAACGTATTCTCGAACGTTTCGAACAAATTTCTTCCGTCCCGCGCGGGACAAAACACGAGCAAAAAATTTCCGCATGGCTGCAAGAATGGGCTATGGAGCTTCGCTGCTCGACCCTAACCGACTCTGCTGGAAATCTGGTCATACAAGTTCCAGCCAGTGCGGGATATGAAGACAGAGCGGCGGTTGTGCTCCAGGGACACATGGACATGGTCTGTGAAAAAACATCAGATTCCCCCCATGACTTCCTGCGCGATCCCATTCGTTGCAT
>JAKAMM010000233.1 GCA_021812905.1 Chloroflexota bacterium
CCTACAGGTGGGCGCCCAACCCGGGGGTGTAAGCCCAAACCCTCGAAAATTTTGTCTGCCCTCGTAACCCGACCACGGGGCTACAGATGGCCCCCAATCAGACCTTCGGCGTCGGCTGAAGCCCCCGCTTGTTGATATAGGTATTCAGAGCGATGTGGCTGGTTTGGCCCAGGAGCGTGGCGATCTTGCGCACCGACAGTCCATAACCCAGCAGCTCCTTGATCCGCTCCACATCCTTGTCGAACTTACTCTTCTGCAGCGTGCCCTTGGGCTTCCCAAGCTGTTTGCCCTGTGCCTTCTTGGCCGCCAGCGCTTCCTTTGTGCGCATGCCAATCAGATCCCGCTCCAGTTCGGCAAACAGCGAGAACAGGGTGAGGACAATCTTGGAGTTCATGTCCTGCTGGGAGATATCGAGGTTCTGCTTGATGGTGATCACGCGGATATTGCGCTTCGCCAGGGCATTCACCAGTGAGATCACTTCGGCCGTGCTGCGGCCCAGCCGGCTTAGCTCGGTCACGATGAGGGTGTCCGTTTCGCCCAGCATCTGGACCAGATCGTCGATACGCCGCTGCTTGCTGGTCTTGCGCGATGAGACTGTGACTTCCATAAAGTCGTCGACGCGCAGCTCCCGTTTCCGGGCAAACTCCAGTATCTCCAGCTTCTGGTGACTCAGGTCCTGCTTGTCGGTGGATGCGCGCAAATAGGCGACAATTTTACCCATGAAAACAGCCTCGTTGTGTCTTAACATCAATTAGGCCGTAAAGTAATACGTCTTGTATGTATTTTTCAATCTATTTCACATGCTTGCCGTGGTGCTATATTAACGCTCGTTTTGGCATATACAGAATGTATAGTAAAAATGACAGAAAACAACAAAAGACTGACCATATTATCCGACGCGGAACGATTCGCCCTATACGGGCTCCCCGACTTCGATGACGGTCAGCGGCAGCAGTACCTCAGCTTCAGCGAATGCGAACTCGGGCTTGTGATGAGTCGGCAAAGTCTTCATGCCCAGGTCCATTGCGCCTTGCAGATCGGGTATTTCAAAGCCAAATATGCCTTCTTCTCGTTTTTCTGGGAAGAAACGGAAGAGGACTGCGCCTTTATCCTGACCCGCTACTTCCATGGTCAGGCGTTTGCTCCGCAGCCAGTGACCGAGTACGAGCATTATGTGCAGCGCACCGCGATCTTGGGCCTATTCGACTATCGTCCGTGGTCTGCTGAATTTCTGCTGTTGCTGGCCGAGCGTGCGGCGCAAGTCGTACATCGCGACGTCACCCCCGGCTTTATTGTCGCCGAACTGGTTGCCTTTCTCCACGAACAGAAGATTGTCAGACCGGGACACACGACCCTGCAGACACTCATCAGCGACACACTGACTACAGAGCGCAATCGCCTGAGTGACCTATTGGACAATTTGCTGGATGAACCTGCCAAGGAGGCGTTGCAGCAACTCCTGGTGCACGATGACACTTTGTTGGGATTGGCCGCCCTAAAGCAGGATGCCAAGGATTTTGGCTACCGCCAGATGGTGTCGGAGCGGAAGAAGCGCACCTTGCTGGAACCTCTTTATCAGACGGCGAAAGCGATGTTGCCCATCCTGTCAATTTCTCGGCAAAACCTGAATTACTACGCGAGCCTTGCCAATTTTTACACGATTTATGATTTGCGCCGTCTGCGCCCGAAACAAACCTACCTGTACCTACTGTGCTTCGCATGGCAGCGCTACCGCCAGCTTACCGACAACCTGATGGATGCGATGGACTACCACATGAAGCAACTTGAGGACGAAACTAAAATCCGGGCGAAAAAGCGATTCTTTCTACTACAGTCCACCAGGCGACAGGAGTCGCCTGGTGTTGGCCGTTTGCTGCTGATGTATGTTGACGACAACCTGGCTGATACCACGCCCTTCGGTTCAATCCGCGAGAGCGCCTTTACCATCATGCCCAAAGACGAATTGCGTCTCACTGGCCAGCGCTTGTGCGGGGCACCGGTAAATAAACTGGAATTGCGCTGGCAGATCGTGGAAGAGCTGGCGGAACGTGCCCGACACCACCTGCGCTCACTGTACGTGACGCTCAATTTTTCCAGCACAGTGCCAGACAACCCGTGGCTGGTGGCACTGGGTTGGATGAAGGGGGTTTTCTCCAAACAACAGCGACTGGCGCAGCGACCACTTAGCGAATGCCCGGCAGCAACGATTCCCAAACGCCTGCGCCCCTATCTGCTCGAATTTGATGTGAAAGGCAATGCATCAGGCGTTCGTGCTGATCGCTACGAGTTTTGGGTGTACCGGCAAATTAGGAAACGCTGCAAGTCAGGCGAAGTCTACCTGGACGACAGCGTCCAGCACCGCAGCCTCAGCGATGAACTGGTTTCCCTGGAGGAAAAAGCGGCCGCCCTCGGCCAACTGGATATTCCCTGGCTGCGGCAGCCCATTGAGACCCAGATCAATGCCTTGACGGAGGAACTGCACCGCCTGTGGCTGGCGTTCGACAAAGACCTGCGCCAGGGAAAACTGAAAAATCTGGAGTATGACAGCCAGACCAAGACGCTGGTCTGGCGGCGGCCCAAGGTCGGAGACGACGAAGCGAAACAGGATGCTTTTTACGGCAAGCTGTCGTTTCGCGATATCGCCGATGTTCTTCGATTTGTTAATGAGCAATGCCATTTTCTGTCGGCACTAACGCCGCTGCAGCCGCGCTACGCCAAGCAGGTTGCCGATACCGACAGCCTGATGGCAGTCATCATGGCCCAGGCAATGAATCATGGCAATCTCACCATGGCGCAGACCAGCGATATTCCCTATCACGTTCTGGATGCGACGTATCTGCAGTACCTGCGGCTGGCCAGCTTGCAGGCGGCCAATGATGTCATCAGCAATGCCACCGCAGACCTTGCCATTTTTCCACACTATTCCTTTGGCTTGGAGGCGCTCTACGGTAGCGTCGATGGACAGAAATTCGGGGTCGAACGGCCGACGGTGAAAGCGCGGTTTTCCCGCAAATATTTCGGCCGGGGCAAAGGTGTCGTCGCCTACACCCTGCTGTGCAACCATGTTCCGCTTCAGGGCTGGCTGATCGGCGCGCACGAGCTTGAGGGCCACCATGTTTTCGATCTCTGGTACCACAACACCTCGGATATCGTACCGACGGTGATCACCGGCGACATGCACAGCATTAACAAGGCTAATTTTGCCATCCTGCATTGCTTCGGCTTGCGTTTCGAACCGCGCCTCACCAGGCTTCACGAACAGATACAGCAAATCTACTGCGCCGGTGATCCCGCGCGGTACGAAAAATTCCTTATCCAGCCGACTGGGCAGATTGACCTTCAAGCCGTCATCAACGAGAAATCCAACATCGACCAGATCGTGGCGACCCTGGGTCTCAAGGAGATGAGCCAGGGCACATTAATCCGGAAACTATGCACCTACACGCAGCCAAATCCGACACGCTATGCGCTATTCGAGTTTGACAAGTTGATCCGCAGTACCTACACCTTGCGCTACGCCCGCGATCCCCAGTTACAGCGCAACATCCACCGCTCCCAGAACCGAATCGAGTCCTACCACCAGATGCGCTCGGCGATAGCCCAAGTCGGAGGCAAGAAGGAACTGACTGGCAGGACGGATATCGAGGTTGAAATAAGCAACCAGTGCGCCCGGCTGGTTGCCAACGCGATTATCTATTACAACTCCGCCATCCTGTCACGGCTACTCGCCAAGTATGGAGCCAACCCAAGCCACAGAGTCCTGTCCCTGATCAAGAAGATATCGCCCGTGGCATGGCGGCACATCCACATGGGCGGCCACTACACGTTCCGGGGCGAGGGCAAGGCGGTCGATCTCGATGCGTTGGTGGCCGATTTGCTCTTGGAATAGGGAATTACGAGGCCAAACAAAATTTTCGAGGGTTTGGGCTTACACCCCCATCCTGGCATCAACCAGCACCCTATCCGGATTACCGGAAACGGTTTGGGATTTCTGAGGATGAAATACAGAATGCGGGACAGGCGTCATCCTGCGCAGGGGA
>JAKAMM010000234.1 GCA_021812905.1 Chloroflexota bacterium
CAGTCAGGGAAAGACTGTTGAAGAAGCGGTTGCTAATCTCAAAGAGGCAACTGAACTCTATCTGGAAGAATTTCCCTTACCGGAAACCAACCATCCATTGTTGACCACCTTCGACGTAACGACTTATGCCTAATTTGCCACATCTGTCTGGAAAGGAAATCATCCGTGCATTGGAACGGCTTGGTTTCGTTCAAGCGCGTCAACGTGGAAGTCATGTCGTCATGAAAAAGTCCATGCCAGAGGGAAGTGTTGGTTGCGTTGTCCCTCTGCATGGCGAAGTGGCAATCGGAACACTGCATAGCATTCTCAAACAAGCGAAAATTTCACCAGACGAATTCATAAAAGCTATAAAGTAAATCGGAGTCGAAAGGCTCCGATTTTTATTTCATCCCTTCCCAAATGAAAACGACGCGTTATACTTCACCAACTTATGGAACTCTCGACTATTATTCATTTATTAGGCGACATCCTTGGGGATGTCATTGGCGAACTCGAATCGCCGGAACTCTTCGCAACAGAAGAACGTATTCGCGTTGCCGCGAAAGATCGTCGGGGTGGAAAGGCGGATGCGGCGCGCCAGCTTGAGGCGCAGGTCGAAGCGTTAAATGTCAACGATGCGCGCGCCATCGCGGCCGCCTTCACCACATATTTTGATCTTATCAATCTTGCGGAAGAAGATCGCCGTTCGCGTCAATTGCGTGAGCGTGAAAGATCGCTGTATCCAAAGCCGCTGAACGAATCCATCGGCGCGGCAATCGCTGAGCTCAAGCAACAGGGCGTTACGCCCGAACAAATTCGAGCATTGCTCGATGGGCTTTCGATTGAGCTTGTATTGACCGCGCATCCAACCGAGTCGCGCCGCCGCACGGTGATCTCAAAAATTCAACGGCTTGCGCGCCTGCTCGACCAACTTTCAAACGAAGAAATTTTGCCGCATCAACGCAATAAAATTCTTTTATCCATTCGCGCGGACATCGCCGCGCTGTGGTTGACGGATCGTCACCGAACCACACGTCCTGCTGTGACGGATGAAGTCCGCACCGGATTGCATTTTGTCGAATCTGTTTTTTGGGATGCACTGCCCGCGCTTCATGATGACCTTGATCGCGCCCTCGCTTCTTATTACCCCGAAGTCAGGTCGCCGATAAATTGGCTGCGTCTCGCCTCGTGGATGGGCGGCGACCGCGATGGCAATCCGAATGTGACTCACAAGGTCACTGCCGAAACGCTCCGCCTGCATCGCGGCCTCGCCGTGGAAAAACATCGTCATATTTTGCAAGACCTTGCGCGTCGACTCAGCATGAGCAATCGCCTGCTTCCGCCTCCGCTCAAACTCACAAAGTGGATCGAAGCGCGCCGTCCGCTTCCGCCGCATGTCGCCTACATCGAAGAACGTTACGCCGCCGAGCCTTATCGTCTGGTGTTGTCGTTGCTCTCTGCCGATCTTGCCGATGCCTCGCGCGATGACATGACCTTTCACTTGCTCGAACACACGCCGCATCAAGCGCGCATCAGCGTGAACGATTTGCTCAAGCCCATCGAAGTGATTGCCGCGCATTTGCCCGCTTCGCTTGCGCATGATGAAATCCAAAATGTTCGCCGTCAATTGGAAATCTTTGGCTTGCATTCGATGCGCCTGGATATTCGTGAAGAATCGACTCGCTTTAAATCCGCGCTCGGTGAAGTTTTGTGCGCGTTGAATCTTGCGGATGATTTTTCTGCGATGAATGAAGATGAAAAACTCTCGCTTCTTACCAGACTTTTATCTGCTCCACTCCCCGAACTTTCCCCCCGTCCCGGAATTACTTCCGCCACCTCCGAGACCTGGGCTTTGTTCCAACTCATTGCGCGCGTGCGCGCTGTCTACGGCGCGGAATTGCTTGGCCCGCTTGTGATCTCCATGTGCAAATCCGCCTCCGACGTTTTATCCGTGCTCCTGCTTGCGCGCTGGACGGGTTGTGATTCTGGTTTACAAATTGTTCCGTTGATCGAAACCATTGAAGACTTGCAAGCCGCGCCGTCTATTTTGGAAAATCTTTTTACCCTGCCAGCTTATCATGAGCATCTTGCCACTTGTAACAACGCACAGATGGTGATGATCGGTTATTCAGACAGCAACAAAGATGGCGGATATGTCATGGCAAATTGGGCTTTATATCAGGCGCAGGAACAGATTACCGAAGTCGCCCGCGCTCACAATGTGACCCTGACTATTTTTCATGGCCGCGGCGGGACGATTGCGCGTGGGGGAGGCCCAGCCAATCGCGCCATCCGAGCCCAGCCTGTTGGCAGTATCAACGGTCGCTTCCGTCTCACCGAGCAAGGCGAAACTATTGCGGCGCGTTATTCCAACCCCGAACTCGCGCATCGTCATCTTGAACAAATTGTTCATGCGGTTCTATTGGCATCATCGCCTGTCAATACTGAGCCTGATATTCCTTACGCTTGGCGCGCGGAAATGGATTTAATATCTGCAACAGCGCGCAAGGTTTATCGTCAGTTGGTTTATGAAACGCCCAGCTTCATCGAATTCTGGCAGGCGGCGACTCCGCTGGATGAGATCAAACGAATGCATATCGGTTCACGTCCTGCCGCACGCACGCAAAGTAGTGAGGTCGCAAAAATCCGCGCCATTCCCTGGGTCTTCTCGTGGATGCAAAGCCGCTTCAATCTGCCCGGATGGTTTGGTCTTGGCTCCGCGCTTGAATCTGCAAAAGATGTTTCACTTCTGCGCGAGATGTACGATGGCTGGCCGTTTTTCAAAACCATGCTCGATAATTCAGAAATGTCCCTGATCAAAGCCGACATGGAAATCGCATCTTTATATGTCAGCCTTGTTCCCGACAAGAGACTGGCCGATGAAATATTCGGCACGATCAGAAAAGAATATAACCGGACGCGTGAAGCGGTTTTATCCGTCAGCAGACACGCCAACTTGCTGGACGCTGAACCAGTGACGCAGACGGCGGTCCAATTGCGGAACCCGTATGTGGATCCATTGAATTACATTCAAGTGGACATGTTGCGCCGTCTGCGTGTGTTGCCCGATCCCGAAAGTATGGAGGCGCAGTTGTTGCGTGAAGTCATTGGTCTGACGATCAACGGCATTGCCGCCGGGTTGAGAAACACGGGATAACATTTGAATCGTGGAAGAGTGTATAATCTTAAAAACAAAAAATAGTTCTGAAATTCTTGTTGGGAGAGACCCATGTCAAAGATGGATGATCTTGTGCGGGATTTCCTCGCGCAGAAGAAAATCGCCGTGGTCGGGGTATCGGACAAGCGCGAGACGGGCTGTAACTTGAATTATAAGAAGTTCAAGGATGCGGGATATCAGGTCTACGCGGTCAATCCGCACATTTCAATTTACGATGATAATCCGTGCTATCCGGATCTCAAATCGGTTCCCGATGAACTGGATGCCGTGTTCATCCTTGCCAACCCAAAAGTGACTGAGCAGATCGTTCGGCAATGTGTGGACTTGGGAATCAAACATGTCTGGATGCACTGCATGATGGGCACCAAGCCCGGTTTAGCGGCGAGCATGACCAGCGTCTCGGATGAGGCGGTGAAGTTGTGTCAGGAGAATGGCATCGCGGTCATCCCCGGCACGTGTCCGAATCAGTTTTTGAATCCAGATTTCGGTCACGCCATGATGCGAGGATTGTGGAAAATGCTCGGTTTTTTAGCGATGGGGAGCTGAGAAAAAGCAGGGACCCAGTTTTCAGGAGTTCTATTTTCTAATAGAGTAGATCATTGGGTTTCATATTGTCCCTCCAGCCGTCGAGCCGTTGGATTACGATCCCAATGAGGAAAGTCGCACGATGATCAATCATGTTCCGATGCTGTTGGTTAGTCTGCCTCATGTCAGTTTTGGGCGATAGAGAGATTGGATTTATGGCAAAAATCAAGCAGATCAATCACGTAGCCGTTGTCGTCGATGACATGAATAAATCGCTGTCGTTCTGGCGAGACGCACTGGGGCTTCCAATGGATGAACTGCGTGATGAGCCCGCAGAGAAATCGCGGATCGCATTT
>JAKAMM010000235.1 GCA_021812905.1 Chloroflexota bacterium
CGGCGAATCGTTATGATCGGCAGAGTTCAACAGCCATCCGCACATGCACGGGCCTATGTCGCTCTCCGCGGCGAAGCTGCTTATCCGAGCGCGAGTCCCAGTGCTGCCAGAATTCTTAACCTGCGCCGAGTCAAGTTTATCGAGTCCTTGTGCCATCCCTCTAAATAGCAGAATCTTCTTATCATAGTTGTAGACTCCTCTCTCATTGGGATGTACTGACGTGATCGAATAATCTCCTCAGAATTGGCTGCTTGTCCCGCCAAACATTGAGGATTGGGTTTATTAATCCAATACCTGTAAGCCTATTGCTTAATCACCGATATTAATTCTGGGTTGGGAGCAATAACGATAAGAGACGATGCATCTTCCAAGCTATTTTAGTGAGCATATTGTGCCGGGCAGCGCCGCGCCTCAGGACCAATCTATGACCAGGTTTTTCCCCCGCATGAAGTACCGATAAGGATGTGCCACTCTGTCATCAGTACGCTAGATAGTAGCTATCAGTATAGTTTATTCTATGGAAATTACCACATTAGGATTTATTTCACGAGGATCACATATAGAGCCGCCCAGCGGTTTGCGACATCGTCCCCTTTAGGGGATAGCGGCGGCTGTGTCTCGACACGGCTACGCCAGTCGACAACAAGCGAGCGTGGACTCGTTTTGGGAGCAGGCGTACATGACAGTGGACAAACCCATCGCAGCAAAGGCATCACGAAGTTTGGGCGCAAGGAGCTGCGTTGGGCGCTGGTGGAAGCGGCCTGGCAGGGACTGCGGGCCAACCCGCGCTGGCGAGCAGAGTACGATGCGCTATGTAAACGGAAACATCCAAACCAGGCGATTGTGGCGATTGCCCGCCAATTGCTGGTGACATTATGGTATTTGCTGAATAACCAGGAAGCCTACAATCACTCAAGCGATGAAGACCTGGCCTATAAAATGTTGACCTGGTCGTGGCACATTGATAAGAGCGCCTTGAATGGGATGACCCGCCAGCAATTTGCCAAGTACGGCTTGATCCGCCTGGGAAAGGGTGAAGATTTGACACGAATTGTGCGGGGTGGTCTGCCGCGGCGGATCGCACCCAAGGAGGAAGTGTTGGCCTTGAAGCCAGGCTTGCTCTTAAAACAATGAACTCAGGAACGTCTGAGTAGTTTGCGCATGAAAGGTGGCGCTGAACCCGCAGCATGTCTGGTGGGGCGGCGAAGCATGCCCATTGATTGAACTTCTCCATAAAAGCGGCTCTGGAAAATTGGGGATTTTCCAGAGCCGCTTCGTTAACGTTCCCTTTCTACTTCATCCTTGACATTGCTAATCATCGGTAGGCAGCCGGTATTGGTTGTACTCACAAGGTGGAGGAACGCTTCAGGAAGGCTAGGGTTCGATCCCATGCCAGGCTCGCTGCCGCTTGGTTGTATGCCTGCAGGACATCAGGTTCAAAGAACCAGTGTCCAGTGCCAGGGTAACGATAAAAAGTCACCGGGTGGCCAGCACGCTTTAGGGATTCCTCCAAGTCGTCGACGTTGGATTGCGGCTCAAACTCATCCTTCTCGGCAAAGTGACCGAGGTAGGCTGCTCTTGAGCTGCTGAAGTCGCCGCCCCCGGTCCCGTAAAAGAGAACGACGGAACGGATGTGTTCGGGATCGGCGGCGGCGAGGTCCAGCGCATAATAGGCACCGAGTGAGAAGCCAATCACTGCAAGGCCGCGGTCGGCTTGTCCAACATGTTCGTTGAGAAACATTGTTGCCTCCGCGATTTCGGCTTTGGCTTGGAGGTGGTTGGTGTCGAGAGCTTTGCCAAGGGTTTCCGCATCGGCAATGTTGTCTGTGACCTTGCCATGATAGAGGTCTGGGGCGAATGCCACGAAATCGGATTCAGCAAGTTGCGTGCAGAAAGCCTTCATTGTGTCGTTCAACCCCCACCAGACATGAAGGACCAAGACGCAGGGTCCCTTGCCAGTGGGCGGGACGGCGAGAAAGCCCTGAGGTTGAGAATGTGTCATGTGAACTCCTTATAGTGGTTGTAGTGGATCGCGCTGCTGCCTAACACGCAGTTGGAGCCGACTGGTTCTTCACACTCGCTCCGCTCGTGCTCGAGCCAGCGGGTGCCATATGTTGTCGGTTACTTTCTGCCCACGTAGAGACCATAGCCGATGTAATCCATGAACTTGAAGATGTTTCGGGGGACACGCAAGACTTCCTGCGTGAATTTTCGGTAGGCTGGATTGGTGACGCTCTGGGTCATAAAGCGATACCAAGCCCTGAAGGACTCCTTCAAGTCCAATTGCTGCATTTCGTCAAGCCACTGACGGCGCGCATCAAACTTGTGGCGGCGAACTTGAAGCTCTTTCAGGCCAGAGCTTTCCAGTAAAGCCGTCCAGCCTTCGCTGGTCAAGAAATCAGCCCCAGCCATAATCAGCGTGATATACCGCACCAGGTCTGAAGGCGGTGTTTTGACCCATGCGACTTCATTCAGGCCGGTGTAACCGCCCAACTTGGCGACACGGATGTACTCGGAAATAGCCTTCTGCTTGTCGGCAACGAAGGCCATGACTGACTCGTCAATGACGACATCAAAGCGCGCCTCCTCGAAGGGGAGTTGCTGCGCAGCGGGAATGAATCTAGGCTGGGGTTGGCGATTGCGAAATCCATTGTGGAATCGCACGGGAGACGTATCCGTGCTGAAAGTGATTGGGATGGGAGCAAGTTCTATATCATGTTTTGATGTTTTCGCCAGAACAGGTTTTTGCTCTCTAAAAGAAGAACTCATCGTTGAATTGGATGGAAGTCAGTGTTTGTCACAGGAAGACTACGACGAAGAGCGAACCAAATATATTGAAACGGGCGTCGAAGAACTCGATCAGGAAAAATTGTCGCCCCTGCTTGTGTTGAAATATCAAGCATTGGATGACGCGTAAAAGATGCTCGGCACGGTTGAGACCATTCGCAGTGTGTTCATTGGGTTTCAGAAATACTTGTACGAGTAGCAAGCCGTGAATTTATCCGCTGCATGATGAAAGATTAGCGCCTTCATTGGAGCGCGCTTTGCTGCGTGTCTATTCGCGGTAATTTGTAGATAAAGCGTTTGCTGTGTCTACCTCACAATTGTGCAGATCCTGCTTAATTGACGCATCCCATCCTTGCATGTATAATCTTTTCACTGTCCCTGCATGGGGGCCCTTGTTGAGGAGCTATGGCATTACGCGGCAATCTACGCGATTTCACAATTACCCAGTTGCTGAACCTGATCAATCTGGCGCAGAAGACCGGCACGTTGATCGTGGATGGGCCGAGCGAGCAGGCGCATGTCTCTTTCCGCGACGGAAAGCTGGCTTATGCGCGCATCGGCAAGGAAGATGGCGGCCTGGCCTCGGTTTTGCATAAGGGCAGTAAACTTAATGCCAACCAGTATCGCACCATCTCCGAACGCGCCGGAAATATTTCGGATAAGGAACTCGGACTCCTGTTGATCAACGCCGGTTATGTTTCACAGGAAGACATTCTGCTCAATCTGCAAACTTATTTTACGGATGTCATTCGCCGCCTCTTTACCTGGGTAGAGGGCTTCTTCCGTTTCGAGAACGAAATCCTGCCTCCCGAAGATCGCATCAATGTGCGGCTCGACCTTGAGAATTTAATTATCGAAGGCTCACGTCAATTGCGTGAGTGGGAACAATTGCAAGACGAAATCCCCAGTCTCGACCTGGCGCTCAAGTTCACTGATCGTCCGATGACCAATCTCAACCTGAGCGTCGAGGAATGGCGCGTGGTCAAATTTATCGACCCGAAAAACTCGATGAAACAGATTGCCGCCGCCACCAAGTTAAATAACATGGAAATCCGCCGCATCGTGTACGGACTGCTCCAGGCCGGCCTGGTCGAGATGATCCGCCCGCAGAGTCTTCGGAATCATGACGCCAGGAATTATGCGTCGCGGGACAAGGAAGAGCAGAAGGACCTGATCAATAAATTGATCGGGCGCATTCAGAAGTTGTAAGCATCTTTTCAATAAAGCGATGTGTGTGCCAAAACA
>JAKAMM010000236.1 GCA_021812905.1 Chloroflexota bacterium
CTCTTTTCATCCCTTTGAAGACCCCGGAGGGTAAATTACCCTTCCCAAAGTCAAATTTTACTATATAACCAAAGATGCTGTAGCCATCTCTGGCAAAATCTCAGGCTGAGAGTCATACCACAAACTCAGCGCGATTTGCACTGGTTTTGCTCAACCCCAAAATCGAAATAGACTGTATCCGAGCGCCGCAAGTTGAAGCGGCACTCCTGCAAGTTGTGCGAGGAAGGAAATGGATCCCCAGAACAAGCTGTTGAAAACAGGCACATACCACAGCAGAAAAAAGACTGCCCATGCGAGCATACCGCGCGTCTGGGCCAGGCTGGTACGGATGTTCATCGGCAGATAAGGTTCGAGCACGCCGAAGCCGTCGAAGGGCGGTAAAGGAATCAGATTGAGGATGAGCGCGGAAACCTGCAAAAAGGCGAGAAAGGCCAGACCGGGCCAGAGTCCGCTCGAGGTCACGGGGCCGAAGCGCAGAAGCAGACCGAGCAGAATCGCAAGTACGAGATTTGAAGTTGGTCCCGCGAGCGAAACTGCGCTGATCCATCCACGGCTTCTGAGTCGCCACGTTTCAATGTAGACCGCGCCGCCGGGCAAGCCGATGCCGCCCATCACGAGGAAGAGCAAAGGCAGGAGCAATGAATAAACCGGGTGAGTGTATTTGAGCGGGTTGAAAGTGAGATAGCCTTTTTCTTTCACGGTAGTGTCGCCGCCATAATACGCGACGAGTGCGTGCGAAAATTCATGCAAGCAAAGCGAGAAAACCCAGCCAACCAAAACAACGAGAAAAGTTTCAAACTTCATTCTTCATATCCTTTTGGATGTGACTTGTGCCATTCCCACGCGCTGGAAAGAATATCGTGCATGTTATCGTGTTGCGGTTTCCAGCCGAGTTCGCGGCAGATCTTTTCTGACGATGCAACGAGACGCGCCGAGTCGCCGGGTCTGCGCGGATTCTCGATGGCGGGAATCGGATGCCCCGTCACTTTTCGCGCTGTCTCGATCACTTCGCGGACCGAGAAGCCGCGTCCGCTACCGACGTTGTAAATTAGTCCGTCTTTTTTTTCGAGCGCGTCGAGAGCCAGCAAATGCGCGGATACCAGATCCGCGATATGAATGTAATCGCGGATGCACGTACCATCCGGCGTTGGATAATCCGTGCCGTAAATTGTGACGGCCTCGGATTGTCCGAGTGCGATCTGCAGAACGCGCGGAATCAAATGCGACTCAGGCTGGTGTGCTTCGCCGCGTCCGGGCAATGCGCCGCATGCGTTGAAATATCTCAGCGCCGCGAAATGCAATCCGTGAATTTGACGATACCATTCCAACGCCTGTTCGGTCATTAATTTTGTTTGACCGTAAACATTGGTAGGGCCGAGCGGGGATTCTTCTGTCAGCGGTTCGTCATTGGATTGATAAACGGCGGCGGTTGAAGAAAGCACAAATTTCTTCACGCCCGCGCGCACAGCGGTTTCCATCAGAGTCAAAGAATTGGTGAAATTATTGTGGAAGAATCTTCCGGGGTCTTTCATCGATTCGCCTGCTTCGATGAAAGCCGCGAAGTGCATGACCGCGTCGAACTTTTGAGAGGTCAAGGCTTCGGCCAGTGCGTGTGAATCGTCGAGCGTAGCGTGGATAAAACGCGCGCCGTCCGGCACTGCGCCGCGGTGACCCGTGACGAGCGAGTCATAGACTGTTACAGAGTGTCCGGCTTTGATCAATGCTTCAGCGGTGGCAGAGCCAATGTATCCCGCGCCGCCGGTGATAAAGATGTTCATAATTCCTCCGTAGGGGCGGAGCGTCGCTCCGCCCCTACATATTTAAAATTTTGGTGATTGCTTATGCCAATCCGTAACTTGCTGATAAGCGTGCGTAACCTGCAATAACAAATCTTCGCGGAAGTGCGGGGCGATTAATTGCAATCCAACCGGCAGATTGTTTTTATCGAATCCGCAGTTGAAAGAAATTCCCGGCACGCCCGCCAAATTCGCTGGCAGTGTGAAAACATCTTCGAGATACATCGCCAGCGGATCGTTGATATGCTCACCGATTTTGAACGCAGTCTCAGGCGCGGTTGGGGCGGCGATCAAATCCACGTCGCGGAAAGCCGCCTCAAAGTCCCGTTTGATGAGCGTGCGAACTTTTTGCGCCTGTCCGTAATACGCGTCGTAATATCCGGCCGAAAGCGCATACGTCCCGATCATCACGCGGCGCGTCACTTCCGGCCCAAACTTTTGCCCGCGCGTTTTGAAAAACACGTCCCGCAAATTATCGGCATCGGCGCGCGGGCCGTAGCGGATGCCGTCGAAGCGCGCCAGATTTGCAGAGGCCTCGGCGGGCGCAATGATGTAATAAACCGGAAGCGCGTACTCGGTGTGCGGCAGACTGATCGCGCGGATTTCCGCGCCGAGCGACTTCAACTGCTCGATGGCCGCCCGCGTCTTTTCTTCGACTTCGGGCTGGATGCCGCCAATAAAATATTCCTTCGGCACTCCGACCTTTAATCCGCGCACCGCGTCGACGTCAAAATTAATTTGTGGAACCGGCGCATCCACCGAGGTTGCATCTTTTTCATCGCGGCCGGCCATGACCGAAAAAATTTGAGCGACATCTTTGGCAGTCCGTCCGAACGCTCCGACCGTGTCGAGCGACGAGCCAAACGCGATCAATCCATAACGCGAGACGCGGCCGTAAGTGGTTTTGAGTCCAGTCACGCCGCACAACGAGGCAGGCTGACGCACCGAGCCGCCGGTGTCCGTGCCGAGCGCGGCGGGAACATAACGCGCTGCGACAGATGTAGCGCTTCCGCCCGATGAACCGCCAGGCACGCGCTCCAAATTCCACGGATTATGTGTCACGCCGTAAGCAGAATTTTCAGTGGATGATCCCATTGCGAATTCATCGGTGTTGGTTTTGCCAATGATGACAACACCCGCCTCGACAAGTTTTTTCACGGATGTTGCGGTGAATGGAGGCACATATCCTTCAAGAATTTTTGAACCAGCCGTACAAGGCAGACCTTCAATACTCAATACATCTTTTATCGCAACGGGAATTCCCAACAACGGTTGACGGTTGTCGGTTGTCCGTTGTCGGTCTGCCTCATCCGCTTGTTTCAACGCCGACTCTTTTGCCAAATGTAGGAACGCGTGCGTCTTCGCATCGGACGATTCGATTCGTTGTAGCGCGGCTTGGACAAGTTCGCGGCTGGAAAATTCGCCTTTGCCGAGCCCGGCCTGCATTTCGGTGAGGGAGAGGTTGGTGAGATCGGTCATTGATTTTCTGTGTCAATGTCATTGCGAGCGCTTTTTGCGAAGCAATCCCCAACTCGAAGAGGAGATTGCTTTGTCGCCAAAGAACGGCTCCTCGCAATGACGAGTTTCTATTATTCAAACACTGGGGGAATCTTGAATTGATCGTCTTCAGATTGCGGTGCGTTCTTGAGAAGTGCTTCCGTCGAAAGACTCGGATGAATTTCATCGGCGCGCAGAGACATTTGCGCAAGTCCGCCACCGGCAGTGGACGGGACATCTTTTGTATCCAACTCGTTGAGTTTGGCAATGTAATCGAGAATATCGGAAAGTTGACCGCGATAAGTTTCCTTCTGTTCATCGGTCAACTCGAGGCGCGCTAACTTTGCAATATGTTCGACTTCTTCTTTTGTGAGGGACATGTCGAGATTATAACGTAATCCGACTATGGGTTGTTCGCCCAGCCTTCGGCGTACCACTGAATATATTCCGTGATGTGGGCGCCCCAATAGTTATTACTGTGATCGCCATTATACATGTGCCATTCATGCGGGATGTTGTAATCAGTAAGCAAGCTTTCAAATTGTGTGATCGAGCCAAGTTCCTTGTCCCGGTCCCCGGCATCAATCCAAATTCGTGGGAATTGATCCAGGGGAATGGCTTTGATCCAGTCTTGAAGATAGGGAGCGTCTTCAGTGAAGATGGCAGGGGAATGCATGCCGAGTTCACCGAATAGTTCGTAATGTTGCAGGCCGAGGCGGACAGTCCAGCCGCCGCCGC
>JAKAMM010000237.1:0-3241 GCA_021812905.1 Chloroflexota bacterium
GAGTGCGGATTTGCATCGAGCGTTGGGGAATTCAGAAGTGGTCTCTCTGACCTAAAACACTCTGACCTAAAATAGTTGACAAAATTCAGCCGCTGAAATATAATTTAAGTAATAGAGTCCATTGCAATAGTATACTTTAGGCAGAAAGATAAACATGCGGCTTTCCAAACGCGGTGAATACGGCTTACGAGCAATGATCGTTCTGGCGGGACCCGCCGATACGAATGCCTTACCTGTGGTGCAGATCAAAGAAATTGCAGCACGTGAGCAGATCTCGGCCAAGTTCCTCGAGCAGATTTTGCTAGCTCTCAAAAACTCGGGTATGCTGCACAGCAAGATGGGCGTCGGCGGCGGGTATTACCTGGCCAAGCCGGCCAGCGAGATCACCCTCGGACAGATTTTCCGCGTGTTGGACGGCCCGGTTGCGCCAATCAGGTGCGTCAGCCAAATGTCATATGAGCCATGCGGATGCCCCGATGAGCAGACCTGCGGCCTGAGGCTGGTAATGGGCGATGTGCGTAACGCCATCGCCGATATTCTTGATAACACCAGCCTGGCTGATGTAACCAAACGCCAGGCCGCTGTCCGTAAACAGCTTGGGATAAAAAGCTAGGCATATTCAAGGACGCCTCTTGCGAGGCGGTTTTTTCTCGACCAAAAGTATACTTGTATTATAGACTTTATAACATACAAACAAGATTGGAGACAAAATGTGCCCAAAAATATTTTGGCAGTAGGTTCCATCATCCTCGTGTTATGCTTGCTGGTAACAGCGTGCGGCTCGCCCGCCCCCATAGCGGCCCCCGTTCCGGCGGCTGGTGAAGCGACTGATACCATGAACGGCAATATCACCATTTCCGGCGCATTCGCCCTCTACCCGATGATGACTCTGTGGGCTGACGAATTCCAGAAGCTTCACCCCAAAGTCACTTTCGATATTTCGGCTGGCGGCGCAGGCAAAGGCCTGACCGATGCCTTGTCCGGTGCTGTGGATATCGGCATGGTCTCGCGCAGTGTGACCAGCGATGAAGAGGCCAAAGGCGCGTACGCGGTTGCGGTCGTGAAAGATGCGGTCTTTCCGGTCGTGAACGCGCAGAATCCGGTCATCAACGATCTGCTTGCCAAAGGCGTTTCCCAGGATATGTTCATCAAGATTTTCATCACTGGCGAGATCAAGACCTGGGGCGAGGTCGTGGGCAAACCTGAAATCACAGATGAGATTCATGTCTTTACGCGTTCTGACTCTGCAGGCGCGGCAGACGCCTGGGCTAAATTTTTGGGAAACAAAAAGCAAGCTGACTTGAACGGCGTGGGCGTGAACGGCGATCCCGGCTTACTCGAAGCAGTCATAAAAGACCCGCTCGGCATCGGATACAATAATTTAGGCTATGTTTTTGATGGCGCTTCGGGACAATCAGTAGCCGGTGCAGTCATCGCCCCCATTGATGCAAATAATGATGGACAGGCCAACGCCGAAGAAGTTATCAAAACGTTGGCTCAAGCCATGGATGAAGTTGCGAGCGGCAGATACCCATCACCTCCCGCCCGCGATTTGAATGTGGTGACCAAAGGCAAGCCATCTGGAGTAACCCAGGCTTTTATCCAATGGATATTGACCGATGGGCAAAAGTTCGTAGGCCAGGCCGGTTTTGTACAATTGCCCGCAGATAAACTTGCGGAGTCTCTTACAAAGGTCAAGTAATGGCGAAACAGGCAACACCTGTTACAACCAAAACAAATAATGAGGAAGGCCGGAATCCCTGGCCTTCTTTGCCGTCCCGCCGCAGACAGGATCAAACTGCCGGACGCGTTCTTTTTGGTGTTACGCTGGTGCCAGTTATTCTGGTAGCGTTAATCACTATCGGACTGGGAATTCGATTCTGGCCCATTTTGAAAGTGTATTCCTTCTGGCAACTGGTCAGCGGCATCGTCTGGAAACCGGAGGATGGTCAGTTTGGATTCTGGCCGTTCATCTCAGGCACGTTCTGGGTGACCATTGTCGGCGCGGGGCTGGCTGTCCCACCCTGCATTCTGACCGCACTCTATCTTTCTGAATACGCACGCGCATCCACGCGTACCATCGCAAAGCCACTGCTCGATTTGCTAGCCGCCATCCCATCAGTAGTTTATGGCGTGTGGGGGGTGATTGCCATCGTCCCATTGGTGGAAAAATATATCGCACCGTTTTTTGAAAAATATCTGGGCTTCATTCCCTTCTTCGTCAGCAAAAACCCGACCGGCTACGGAATTCTGGCAGGCGGAATCGTGCTGGCAGTCATGATTGCGCCGTTCATCATCGCAGTGACATACGAAGTGCTGACCACCGTCTCGCAAGGATTACGACAAGCCTCATTGGCTGTTGGCGCAACACAGTGGCAGACCATCCGCTCGATCGTTATCCCCAAAACCATGGCGGGCATCATTGCCGGAGTCGTGCTGGGAGCGACACGCGCGCTCGGTGAAACGATGGCCGTTTTGATGGTTGTCGGGAACGTGCCGCAGGTCCCCCATTCTATTTTCGATACGGCTTATCCGCTCCCGGCACTAATCGCAAATAACTATGGCGAGATGATGTCCATTCCGCTTTACGACGCGGCCCTGCTCGGCGCGGCATTTATTTTGCTCGTTATCATTCTAATCTTCAACATAGCATCCACACTGGTACTCCAGCGCATGCTTGGAAAGAGGTGGGTATGAAAAAACACTGGCACAGACGTCACATCGTTGAAGCCATTATTAAAACCTTGATGATGCTTTCCTTCGCCATCGTGGCAGGCAGTCTTGGTTTGATTTTGTGGACAGTCATCTCGCGCGGCTTGCCCGCCCTGACATGGTCCATGCTCACGCAGACTCCCAAAGGCGGATTCTATCTCGGCAAAGAAGGCGGCATCCTCAACGCAATCATCGGTTCGCTTTACCTGGCTGGTGGAGGCACGCTCATTGCCTTGATTTTCAGTCTGCCGATTGCGCTTTATCTCGAAACCTATCTTGGCGATTCGGGTTGGGGACATTACATCCGTCTGGCGCTGGACGTGTTATGGGGAATTCCTTCCATCGTTTATGGCGCGTTCGGATTCACGGTCATGCTGGCCTTGGGATTGCGCGCATCTCTATTAGGCGGGATCATTGCGCTGGCCTTGCTTGAACTTCCTATCATGACGCGCGCTATGGATGAAGTAATCCGCCGCATGCCCATCGACCTGGAACAGGCCGCGCTGGCTTTAGGCTCCACCCGTTTGGA
>JAKAMM010000237.1:3251-4026 GCA_021812905.1 Chloroflexota bacterium
CGATCTTTTAGGTTCCACTCGCCTGGAAGTTGCCGCGCGCGTGGTAACGCGTCAGATGCTGCCGGGAATCGTCACCGCCATTTTGCTGGCCTTCGGGCGCGGCATCGGCGACGCGGCCGCGGTACTTTTCACAGCAGGCTTCACAGACCGCATCCCGACTTCGCTCATGCAGCCAGCCGCGTCGCTTCCGTTGGCGGTATTCTTCCAGTTAGGCATGCCCTACCCCGAGGTCCAGAAAAGAGCGTACGCGTCCGCATTGATCTTGACCATCATCGTGCTTGCCATAAGTCTGGGTTCACGCTGGGTCGCGAGCAGATTGTCGGCGTATGTTTTGAAATAACAGAGGTAATTATGGATGCACATATTCAAGTAAAAAATTTGAATGCTTATTACGGCAATGCCCAGGCGTTGAAAGATATCAACATTGAGATCCCAGGCAAGCAGATCACGGTCATTATGGGACCTTCCGGCTGCGGCAAGACGACCTTGCTCAAGACATTCAACCGTTTTCTTGAATTGACCGACGGAGTGAACATCACCGGCGAAGTACTGGTTGACGGACAGAATATTTACGAAAAAGATATTGATGTGACAGAAGTCCGCAAGCGGGTTGGATTGCTGGCGCAACGTCCCTATCCATTGCCGATGTCCATTTATGAAAATGTGGCTTATGGTATGCACATTCATCGCACAAAGAACAACCGCGATGAATATCGCCAGGCCGTGCGACATTATCTCGAAGTGGCCGGACTTTATGAAGAAGTTAAGACGCGCC
>JAKAMM010000238.1 GCA_021812905.1 Chloroflexota bacterium
GATGGTAGTGCCTTTATCTAGCACAGACTCTGCCCAAATCTTACCATGATGCGCCAATATTATCTGCTTGCAAATATAAAGCCCAAGCCCGGTGCCAGTGACCGAGCCCTCGCCGGGGACGCGATAAAAGCGCTCAAAAATAAACGGGATGAAATCTTCTGGGATTCCAGGGCCGTGGTCGGCAAAACTGACGCGTAATTTTTTTTCGGTGCGCTTTAGTTTAATAGTCAGTGGGGCGCCGGGTGCATATTTCGTGGCATTGCTGAAGAGATTCTCGAAGACCTGTGAGAGACGAACGCTGTCGCCAAGAATGGGTGGCGCCGCATCAAATTCAATGTCGATTTCCAACTCGGGGTGGTGTGTGCGAACGCGCGTAGCAACATCACGCACGATCGCATCGAGACGCAAAGGTTGGAACTTGACCTGGAGCGTCTTGCTTTGCATGCGCGCCGATTCAAGCATGTTCTCGATCAAATGAGTTAAGCGGTCAGCCTCATCGTCAATAATGGCTAAAAACTCGCGCTGGGTTTTCTCGTCCCACTTGGTGTCTTCGCGCAGCAGGCTGGTGCTGTAGCCTTTAATAAAGCCGAGCGGCGTACGGAGTTCGTGTGAGATCGTGGAAACAAAATCATCCTGCAATCGCATTTGCTTCTGGATCGATTCAAGATCGGCGCGCGCCTCCTGCAAAGCCTTGCGTTCAAGCAAAGATGCAGTTGAGGCAGCAATCAGTGCCGCAAAATGTTGATGCGTTTCAGAATAGCGCGGACCGCCAAAGCGGATGAAAACCAGGGCGCCGTTCATTCGTTCAGCGATGTATAAAGGCAGGCCAAGCAGATAGGGCTGATCCAGACGGTCGGGATATGGACCGGGTTCGTGAGTAATTATTTTTCCCTGGGCGATGACGTCTTCCGCGATCCCCTCGCCCCAGCTGACGTCGGCTTCGGATGATTTACCACGTCCAACCGCGCGGGCATATATTACATCCAGGCCACTGGTCTGCGGGTCAAGCAAATAGACAGCCATGTTATCGTACAAAAAATCTTCGTGCAACGACGCGAACAGGTTACCGAGCGAGGCTTTCCAATCGGCCTTCTGATTCAAGGGGAATAAAATAGAATACAGATATTCTACGGTCTCAGGGTCTACCGGCATAAGTCAGGCCTGTCGTTTTTTTTGCTTTTCTTCCTCAACAGCCAGCAGAGGGAATTTGAAAGTTGTGCCTCTGCCCTCGACCGAATTCACATCCACTAAAGAGCCGTGTGCTTCAATGATCTGACGCACCAGCGAAAGCCCCAGACCAGTGCCGCCTGCTTTGCGCGTGGATGAGCCATCCAACTGATGGAACGGCTCAAAAATTTCCTTCAAACGATGCGCCGGAATACCAATGCCCGTATCTGTGACAGAGATCATCACCAGGTTGACGCCTTCTTCTTTCAGGCTAATGATGACGCGTCCGCCAGAGGGAGTGAATTTGACGGCATTGTCCAGAAGTTGATTCAATGCCCAACTGATCTTTTCCGGGTCACCCTGGACTCGCGGTATGTTCTCGTCCCCCACAACATGCACCTGCACCCCGCGCTCTTCGGCCTTTTGTAATGCTGTCTTGGCCGCCAGATTCGCAATGCGACGAATATCAAAAGATTCCTGCATCATGCTCATCTCGCCGCGCGAAGCCAGCGAGAACATGATCAGGTCTTCGATCATATTTTCAAGGCGAGTGGAAGCTTTTTGACTAACTTGTAAAGCATGGCGTTGTTCTTCGGTTAACGGACCCAGCGAATCCGTGACCATCAATTCAATATAGCCCTTAATGTGTGTCAACGGCGTGCGCAATTCATGCGAAATGTTGGCGACAAAGTTGGCTTTTATCTGGCTAAGTTCTGAAAGCCGTTCGAGCGCCTCCTGCAATTCCCCGGTGCGTTCCTGGACGCGTTGCTCGAGATTCCGGTTAGCGGCCTGCAACGCCGAGCGTAATTGGATGATCTGTTCGGTGACAGCCTCATCCAGCGTTGGACGGTCAAGCAGATTCAGATCCAAGAGGGCTTGACCGAGCAAATATGTTTTGCCTTGCGCCACCTGTTCCTGCTGATATGTCAGGGCTTTCTGTAGATCGATTTCGGTGATATGGTTGCCTCGAACAAGCGCTTCCCCCAATTTAGGCACAAGCATTTCAGGTGTTAGTTGTGGCTTTTGTTTTGCCATAAAACACTCCTTACGAACCCATCGCCAAAATTAAGACAGCGGCAACATCAACTTTCCAGCACCCACTCTCCACCCACCATTGTAGCTGAGGATTGAAAATCTTTCATATCGTCAGGATTGCAGGTAAACGGGTCATCCTCGATCACGATCAAGTCAGCCAGATAGCCCGGAGCAAGTCGTCCGAGACGATTCTCGGCGTAGGCCGCGTACGCCGCGCCAACGGTGAAACCTTGGAGGGCCTCTTGCACGGACAAACGCTGTTCAGGCCTCCAACCTTCCTTTGACGGCGACCCGTCTGCGCGTCGACGTGTGACCGCGGCGTACAGACCCCAAAACGGGTTCGGCGATTCTACCGGCGCATCCGACCCGAAGGTTAAATGCGCGCCCGCCTCCAGTTGAGTCCGCCAGGCATAGGAAAGCGCGGCGCGCCCGCCCCAATAATGATCGGCCATCAACATGTCCGACGTGGCATGGATGGGTTGCATCGAGGCAATCACATCCAGTTGCGCGAGGCGCGTCGCATCGTCGGGATGAAGCACCTGCACATGCTCGATGCGGTGACGCAAATGCGGCAGGCCTTTTTCTTTTTCATACGCGCGTAATTGCTGGTACGCGTTCAACACTTCATGATTGGCACGATCACCGATGGCATGAACCGTCATGCCGAGTCCAACATCGGCGGCGCGGCGGCCAAACTCAAAAAGTTCCTCGCCGTCCATGTTGAGGATACCTTTATTTTCCGGCTCGCCCTCATACGGCTGGAACATGGCGGCCGTGCGCGGGCCAAGCGCGCCGTCCATAAAAGCCTTGACCGAGCCGATGCGAAGCCAGTCGTCGCCAAAGCCGGTGCGAAGTCCGAGCGCCGAAGCGTGATCGAGCAAATCAACCGGAATATTTTTCGTGACGCGCAATTTCAATTTATCCTGTGCGTGAAGTTTTTGCAACACCATAAAACATTCGCGGCGATCAAAATCATGCACGCCGGTCAGTCCCATCTTCCACAAAATCGGCTGGGCTTTTTCGATGGCCGACGCGATCATCTCGACATTTGATTCTGGATTCACGCGGCTGATAAGTTCCATCGCCGTTTCAAGCAGGACCCCGGTCGGGTCGCCGTTTAATTGGCGTTGAATTTGTCCGTTGGTTGGATCCGGCGTCGAAGCGGTGATGCCCGCGATTTTCAACGCAGCAGAATTTGCAAGTGCGGCATGTAAAGATTTGGCCGTTAGATAAACAGGATTATTTGGTGAAATCGAATCAAGATCGGATGCAGTCGGCCAGCGCCCCCACGGATTTTGATTCCAGCCGTGGCCGAGAATCCATTCGCCGGGCTTGGATTTTTTCACGCGCTCGGAAACGCGTTGCAAACATTCTTCGAGCGTATCGGTTTCGCAGTCAATTTTTTGCAAGCCGAGCGCATAATATTGAAGATGAATATGCGCGTCGGTCAGACCCGGCAAAATGACTCGTCCGCGCATATCTTGTTTTTGCGCGCCGTCGAACTCGCGCAAAAGTTCATCGCCGCCGGTGGCGAGGATCCGCTCGCGGTCAATGACCAGCGCTGAGGCGAGCAGCCGCTTCGGGGCGAGTGTGTGGACGCGGGCGTTGTGCAAAAGTCTCATAATAATTTTTCCAGCAAGCCATCCAACTCTTCGTCAGAATAATAATGGATGGTAACCGTGCCGCCTTTTGTGCCGTGCTTGAGCGCGACCTTCGTGCCGAGGCTGGCGCGCAGACGACGCTCGATGTCGCTCACATCAGCGCTGGGACGAATTTTCTTTTTGGCTGTTGGTTTCACGCCGCCAAGTTTACGCGCCA
>JAKAMM010000239.1 GCA_021812905.1 Chloroflexota bacterium
GTGAATCCCGTTAGAAACGGGAGAGCCATATTGGTTTGCATTTATGTAGATTTTCGTTCAATGCTGGCACCCAGCATGCGCAATTTTTCTTCCACATTTTCATAGCCGCGATCGATCTGGCCGATATTGCGTATCGTGGATGGGCCTTTGGCCGCCAAGGCTGCCAGCACAAGCGCCATCCCGGCTCGAATATCAGGACTTTCCAGGTTTTCTCCAAACAGCTGAGTAGGGCCTTGCACCAGACAGCGATATGGATCGCACAAAATAATACGCGCACCCATGCCAACCAATTTATCGGTAAAGTACATACGCCCCGAATACATCCAATCGTGGAACAGGATCGAACCGGAGGCCTGGGTTGCAACGGTGATGGCGATACTGATCAGATCGGTCGGAAATGCAGGCCAGACATTGGTCTTGATCTCGGGCACCGCGCCGTCCAGATCATGTACGATCGCCAAAGGCTGGTCAGACGTCACCAGAATATCGTCGCCTTCCACTTCCCACTGAACCCCAAGCCGTCGAAACACTTGTGCGACCATCTGCAAATAGCGTACGCCTGCATTGCGGATGCGGGCTTCGCCGCGCGTCACAGCCACTGCGCCGACAAAACTGATGACCTCAAGATAGTCAGGGCCGATGGTAAACTCTCCGCCACGCAAATGCGGCACGCCATTAATGCGCAGGATGTTCGAACCAATTTCTTCGATCTGCGCACCCAGCCCATTCAAGAAGTGACAGAGTTCCTGAATATGCGGCTCGGAGGCCGCGTTATGGATCACGGTTTTCCCTTTTGCAGTCACGGCGGCCATCACAACATTTTCCGTTGCTGTCACACTGGCTTCATCCAGCAGTATCTCCGCGCCCTTTAGCCCGCTGGAATGGAAATCAAACACACGGTCATAAGTCACTTCTGCGCCCAGAGATTGCAGGGCCAAAATGTGCGTATCCAAACGACGACGACCAATCACATCCCCGCCGGGGGGCGGGATGTGCAGCCTGCCAGCGCGCGCCGTGACCGGTCCCGCCAGCAGGATGGAGGCCCGAATGCGGCGACAAAGGTCAAGGTCAAGACCGCCCGGCCGCAAAGTCGGGGAAGTGAGCCGCCAGGTATTCGCATCCAAATCTTCGACTCGTGTGCCGAGGCTTTCGATCAAACGGCGCATGTCAAGCACGTCACGGATCTGCGGCACGTTCCGCAAAACAACCGGTTCATCCGTCAACAAACAAGCCGCCAGAAGCGGCAAAGCGGCATTCTTGTTTCCCGCCGGTGTGATCTCGCCGCGTAAAGGCACGCCACCTTCTATAATAAATTCTTCCATATCTTCATCATCTCCTGGGAAATCCGAAAGGATTGTAAGGCAGTTTGAACAATTCGCCAAGCGCCTTACAGTTGACTTACACGAACAGAAACAACGGCCATTTGGAATATAATGAAATCGAGATGACGTTTATCCTTATCTTCCCCCTCTTGATCGGATGGTTGAGCGGTTGGGTCGTTAATTATTTAACAGACACGCTGCCTCTCACCCGCCGCTTTACGCGTCCGGTCTGCGCGCAATGCACCCGGGAATATCCTTTGGGTGCATACTTGATTTTTCAGCCATGCAGGCATTGCGGACACCGCCGCGGCCTGCGCCCATGGATCGTCCAAATAATGATGCTGGCTTTGAGTCTTTACACATGGATCAATCCACATCGCATGGGATACGCGCTTGGCATGGTTTTATTGACGTATTATGCGGTGGTCTTCTTCATAGACATCCAACACCGTTTGATCCTGCACCCCACCAGCATCTTCGGCGCTCTTCTCGGACTTGGGCTGGGCGCCTGGCTGCATGGGCTGGTGCCTACACTGTTGGGCGGACTGGGCGGCTTCGTCATTATGCTGGTCTTATATTACTTTGGAACGCTCTTCTCGAAATTGAGAACAAAACGCATGCGGGCATCCGGCCAGGAAGCAGATGACGAAGAAGCATTGGGTGCAGGAGATGTAATCCTGGCCGGAGTGCTGGGTTTGATCATAGGCTGGCCTTTTATCTGGTTCAGCCTGCTGCTTGGGATTTTACTGGGCGGCATCGTTGGCATCTTATTGGTTCTATATCTGGTGATCACGAAAAAATACGGCCGGCAGGCCTTGATGGTCTTCATGCCTTACGGGCCTTTTTTCATTGCCAGCGCATTTTTCATTATGTTCATTCCAAATTGGATCATAGCCGTAGTGCCAAAGTAAAAAAGGAATTTGTAATTATTCAGGCTATTGAAGATACCCTTTTTTCGGGAACTTTCTCTCTCTACAGCTAATCAATTACAGGAATTTTTAATAAGGCAGCAGGTAATTATGTTCAGGCATTTTTCGTCCAAAGCCCGCAAAAATCACAAACAGCTAAGCGCGCAAGCGATGGTGGAATTTGCCCTGGTGTTACCGATTCTACTGACGATCATTTACGGTCTGATCGAAAGCGGACGGTTGATTTTCATTTACGCATCCGTAGTGACAGCCAGCCGCGAGGCCGCCCGCTATGGATCGGCCTCCGGCACGAACGCCTCCGGCACGCCGCTCTACCAGGATTGCACGGGCATCCGTGCGGCGGCGCAGAAAGTCGGCTTTCTCAATACCTTTGCAAATTCAGACATAAAAATCACCTATGACCGCGACTTGGGTAGCACTCGGATTCAAGGCGTCAATTCAACACCCGGGGCGGATACCTGCCCAATCGGCAGCAACATAGTTCAAAACGGCGACCGGATCATTGTTCAGGTTACGACCCAGTTTAGTCCAATGATACTGGTTGGCACCTTTGCCCAATTTCCGATCACGATCACAAGCACGCGCACGATGCTGGTCAGTATTCCCATCAATGTAGCCGCGCCTCCAGGTTCGTCAGGCAGTGGGTTCGTGTTAAGTTCGATTAGTCCATCTCCATCCACTTTTTCATCACTTGGACAGACGATCACCTACACATATACGCTGACCAACCAAGGAACCGCAGCCATATCCGGGCCCTTTACTGTAACCGACAATAGGCTTCCGAGTGTAAATTGCCCTGGGGGAACAAATCCATTGGCTGGGGGAGCGACCATGACCTGCACCGGTACCTATACCATCACGCAGGCAGACCTGGATTTCGGTTCAATGACCGATTCGGCCTCCGCCCTGGGAGGCGCAGGGGCGTCAAATGTAGCCACTGCAACCATCACAGCCAACCAACAACCTCAAATATCGCTGGCCAAGAGCGCATCGCCAACCGCGTCGACCACGCTTGGTGCGACGATCACCTATTCCTACACCATACAGAATACCAGTAACGTAACCCTGCCCGGGCCCTTCACCATATCGGACAATAAAATAAATGGCGGCGCTGCATCTACATGCGCCACAGTGCCTGCGCCGGGACTTGCACCAGGAGCATCCACCTCCTGCCAGAACACGTACTCGATCACGAGTGCTGACCTTAGCAATGGCTCGGTTATGAATACAGCAACTGCTGCTACGACTACAACGGCCAACAAAAAAACGGTGACGGTAACATCCAATCAGGCCAGTGCCACAGTCGTAACCAAACCTCTTTCCCTTACCCTGACCCCCTCCCCGACCTCAGCCAGCCTGCTTGGGACAGTAATCACCTACACGTATACGCTGCGTAACAATAGTACATCGTCTATCAGTGGTCCTTTCAGTGTAGCAGACAACAAAGTTCCAAACGTGGATTGTTCCGGGGCGAGCAACCCGCTTGCAGCCGGCGGAAGCACATCATGCACCGGAACGTACGCCGTCACTCAGGCAGATCTGGATCTCGGCACTATCACGAATCAGGCCACTGCAACCGGCGGTGGTCTAACCTCCAACCAGGCAAGTACATTCGTCACCCTTACACAAAATCCTGCGCTGACCCTGACCAAAGGCGCATCCCCCACAACGGCCATCACGGTGGGAGTGACCATCACATACACATACACACTCCAGAACACCGGCAATGTAACCTTGACGTCGCCCTACACCATAACAGACAACAAGA
>JAKAMM010000240.1 GCA_021812905.1 Chloroflexota bacterium
GGTCAACTTTGCGAGAAACAAAACTTTGGTGGCGTGCTTCTCCATGTTGTGTTTCAGATGTTCGAGCAGGTCGCGCCGCAAGCCCAAACGCTTTCCAAAATGGAAAAGCCATTCGATGCGCCCCATATATCCGAGCGTGTACCAAAGCGAATCGGCGGTGATATTGCCGAGCGCTGCGGCAAAGAAGACATACCATGGACGCATCAAACCGGCGGAAGCTGCCGCGGCTCCGAGCAGGGTTGCGATCGGGCCCTCCACCGCGACCAGCACCGCCAGCAGAATGTAAGTCCAAATCCCCACCTGCGGCAATTGTCCGCTCTTGATGTAAAGTACAAGGGTCTGGAAGAATTCAAAAAAACTATTCAATGTTATTGACCTCACTTATTTATCGACCAATGTCCGCGCCTGTTCAACATACGCGAGACTTTGGTGCCGGAAATAAGTATTATAGAGTGTGGCGTAATGCCCGCCTTGTGCGAGCAAAGATTCATGACTACCTTCCTGGATCAAGCGTCCTTTTTCCATCACAACAATTCTATCCGCAGCTTTGACTGTTGACAACCGGTGCGCGATCAAAATGCTGGTGGCGTTTTCAAGGATTAGATTCAATGCCTGCTGGATTTGCCACTCGGTGAATGGGTCGATGCTGGCAGTCGCTTCATCCAGGATAAAAATAGCGGGTCGCTGGACGAGGACGCGCATCAACGCCACGAGCTGACGCTGTCCCATCGAGAGCTGGTTGCCGCGCTCGCCGACTTCTGTATGAAGACCGTCGGGCAGAGTTTCCAGCCATTCGCCGTCGCCGATGCGTTTCGCCATTTCCAACATTTCAGCTTCGTTTACGTTTGGCGCAGCATAACGAATATTGTCCGCCACTGTTCCGGAAAAAAGGAAAGGCACTTGCGAAACGATGCCGAGTTGTTTGCGATATTGTTGAAGGTCAAAGGTACGGATGTCCATGCCGTCGATCTTCAAACTGCCATCCTGAAATTCATAAAAACGGGCGATCAACTTTGCGATGGAAGATTTGCCCGCGCCGGTGTGTCCCACCAGTGCAAGATTCTCCCCGGGCTGGACACACAGGTTGAAGTCCGAAAGGATCGGCTCCTTATCTGTATAACGAAAGTTAAGATGTTCGAAACAGACCTCGCCTTTTAAACGGGGAACGTCCCGCGTCTCTTTCTGGATAACATTCGGGTCGGCGTCGATCAAGGCGAAGACGCGTTCCGCCGCGGACAGTCCCTGCTGGATCTGTGCCCAGAACGCGGAAACATTCGAAATGGGATTCACAAAACTATCGAGGCTGAGAATAAAAAGATACCACGCGCCCGCGGTGACAATGCCGTTCACGATATTCACGCCACCAGCATAGACCAGGATGGCAACAAAGAAACCGGCGACCGCATTGAGCGTTGGAAAAACGAGCGACAGCACAAATCCGCGCCGAACATTGACGCGGTACGATTGCCGGTTCGCAGCATCAAATGTGCCAAAGATACTTTCTTCCTGTCGAAAATTTTTCGCAATCGAGATGCCACTGACCGTTTCCTTGATGGCCTGATTAACTTCCGCCATGGCCTGCATACCGGTGCGCGTAACACGGCGCGCCAGGTTGCGATAGGCAGTCGTCAGCAGCAGCATGAATGGCGCAAAGGAAAACATGATAAGCGCCATGTGCCATTCTGTGCGGAACATGATCACGCCGAGAATGATGGCTGTAATCATCTGCGAAGCAACATCGGTCACGATCACGACCAGTTGACCGAAATCATTGGTGTCCGATGTGATGCGCGAAACGATTCTCCCGGATGAGAATTGGTCATAGAACGAGAGATCATGTTCCGCCGCTGCATCAAAGGCTTTGGTGCGAAGAGCCAGCACCACATCACCGACGGCTCGAATAACCAGACTGCGACGCGCCCAATTGAGCGCCCAAGTTGCAACCCCGATGATCGCAAGTGCCAACCCGGTAAGCGCAATTGCTTGAATCGTCGGTTCATTCTTTAACAGGTCCACAATCCCACTGACGATTACAGGCAGAGCGGCGGCAATTACCGCAATAACGGCGATCAAAAAATAAATCCATGCCAGACGTTTGGATTGCGGCTTGAAGTAACCGACAATTCCCGAAACCAGCTGACGGTCGGAATATTGACGGTCATATTTTTCTGTATTGAGTCCCGCGAAGAATCCCATGATTTATTCTCTGAATATTCGGCTATAAGATTCGGATGTTTTCATCAAATCGTCATGCTTGCCCATCGCGGCGATTTTTCCGCCTCGGAGCACGATAATCAAATCTGCCCAGCGGATTTGCGACAAACGATGCGTGATGAGAATGGTTGTGCGACCTTTGGCTGCATTGGCAATAGCGCGCTGGATTTTGTCTTCGGTGGCGGAGTCGATTGCGCTGGTCGAATCATCCAGGATCAGGATGCGGGGATCCGTTAAAAAGGCCCTTGCCAGCGCCAGGCGCTGGCGCTGGCCGCCGGAGAGAGTCACGCCGCGTTCGCCGATAACTGTATCATAGCTGTTTTCAAAAGTCTGGATGAATTCATCCGCCTGTGCGGCTTGCGCGGCCGCGATGACTTCCTCCCGCGTTGCACCGGGTTTTCCAAAGGCAATGTTATCGGCAATCGAACGCGAGAAAAGGAAAATATCCTGCTCGATCATGGAGATTTGTGACCGCAGGGATGCAAGATTCCAACCACGGGCATTCACGCCATCCACAAGGACCTCACCGTTTGTAGAATCATAGGTTCGATTGATGAGTTTGACCAGTGATGTTTTTCCTGCCCCCGTCTGGCCGACGATGGCAATGGTCTGTCCTGGTTTAACCTTGAAAGAAATGTTTTGCAAAATAGCATCGCCACCCGGGTATTGAAACGCGATATCGCGAAATTCAATTTCGCCGCGCAGGTTTGAGATCCGACCGGATGCGTTTTGGTCGAGGTTGGTTTCACGGTTGATCAGTTCCAAAATGCGGCGCGCACCGGAAATCCCCAGCGACAGCTGTGTGTATGCAAACGATGAAGCGTATGTTGGGAATTCCAACATGCGCAGCAACCCAAAGTACGCGACCACCGCACCCGTGTTGATCAGGCCGGCGCGAAAAAGCATGAGGGCATGGAAAAGGCCTCCGGCGTAAGCGAGTCCCAGCAAAAGGTTTGGAAGGAAGCGGGCTTCGATATCTCCCTGCTGGACAAAAGCGTCCCGCACCCGACGCGCATTGATAACGAAGGTTTCGATCTCGGCATCTTCCTGCGCCGCGCCTTTCATGATCTCCACGCCATCCAGCGCCTCGGAAAGATGGGTGTTCATCTGGCCGAAACTCTCGCGAACTGTGTCCGTCACCGGCGACATGGTTTTGAGATATTGCCATAAAGAAATGAAATATCCGAGTGCGAACAGGGCCGGGGTCAGCAAAAGTGCAGGATTGTATTGCGGGACTATAAAGAAGGGAATGATCATGAACAGCATGGAGCCGACCACAAGGTTGACGCCCGGACTGAACATGAAGTTAACTTCGCGCACATCGTTCGTGGCGCGCGCCATTGTGTCGCCAACCGGCTGCAGGTTGTGGAAGGTCATGCTCTTACCGAGCAGGGAAACATACAACTCGTCGCGGATGTCGCGCTCGATCTTTTGCGCCATCAGTTCCGCGCCGAAGTTGCGCCCAAATTGCAGAACGCCGCGCACGATCTGTGAGCTGCCCAAAATCAACGCCAGCGGAATCAGAATCCTTACATTCGGATTCTTCTGGAGCATATCGTTGAAAGCATTGCCCACCAGCACGGGAACAGCCGCCGCCAGTGCGGCGTTGCCGATGGCGCCAACAACCAGCATCAGAAGGATCGGCCAATAGCGCACGGCATGCGACCACACCCAGCGTGCCGGGCCGTTCGTTCGGTCAGATGTCTGACGAACGAGAGTGAATTCTGCGGAGGAACTGAGGGCAGTCATGAGAGGATATGTATACCGATATTTACGTTTTTGAGGAATATCAAGTTTTGCA
>JAKAMM010000241.1 GCA_021812905.1 Chloroflexota bacterium
ACACCGTTAACGAAGCGCGGCGCGCTGTCCGAGCCGTACATCTTCGCCAGTTCCACTGCTTCGTTGATGGCAACCTTGACGGGCGTCTCGCCCTGCACGGCAAACTCCCAGCAGGCGACGCGCAGAATGTTGCGGTCAATGGCCGCGATCTGGTCGAGCGGCCATTCGGGCGCATATTTGGCGATGATCTGATCGAGTTCCTGGGAGAGCGGGAGAACCCCGAAGATGATCTGGCGGGAGAATTCTGCCAGTTCGTCGGTAAGCGGAGTTTCCTCCAGCCGTTGATTCAGAATATCGGCTGGAGGGTGGTTCGCGATATCAATTTCGTAAAGTACTTGCAGGGCAATACTACGCGCCCTGGTGCGGGACTTCATAAGAGTTAAGCCTCGGCTTCCTCGTAATCAATATCTTCGATGTGGATGTCGATCTGCGCAACTTCCATACCGACCATTTCCTGAATGGCGCGTGCCACGCCGTGCTGTACGTTGCGGCTCACTTCGCGGATGTTGATGTCTTCTTTGAGAATGAGATAGATATCAGCAAAGACCGTATTTTCGTGGATGTTGATCTGCACGCCGTCGTTCGCGCCGCGCCGGAAGATGCGGTTGACTCCACCGGAGACAGGCGCCAGCCCGCTGACGCCGGGCACGCTCAAGGCGGCCATGCGCGCGATGCTGGTCAACACTTCGGGTGCAACGGTGGTCTTGCCGGGCGGACGATTGTTATCTGTCATTGTTTTCTCTCCTGTCATTGCGAGCGATTTGTGCGAAGCAATCTTCTGAATTAAGTGGGAGATTGCTTCGGGGCAAAGAAGGCCCTCGCAATGACATATTAATTGATTACATCATCGCCATGCCGCCGTCCACGCCGAGAACCTGACCAGTGATGTACGCGGCCTGGTCGGAGGCGAGGAATGCGGTGGCGTAAGCGATCTCTTCGGGCTTGCCTTTGCGTCCAAGCGGAACCATTTTGAGCGCGGCTTCCAAAATTTCGGGCGACATGGCATCCAGAATTTCCGTGTCCACAAAACCGGGAGCGATGGCGTTGACGGTGATGTTGCGCGCCGCAATTTCACGCGCCAATGCTTTTGTGAATCCGATCTGTCCGGCTTTGGAGGAGGAATAATTGGTTTGTCCGGGGTTGCCCATTTGTCCGGCCACCGATGCGATGTTGATGATGCGCCCGTAACGTTTTCGCATCATGTGTTTGACGGCAGCCTTTGAGCAATTGAATGTGCTTTTTAAATTTGTGGCAATTACAGAGTCCCAATCTTCTTCGGACATCATCATGATTAGTGTGTCGCGCGTGATGCCCGCGTTGTTGACGAGAATGTGCAAATCGCCAAAAGTATCAACGGCAAACTTCACAAGATTTTGCGCCTGTGTGAAGTTAGACACGTCCGCTTGAAAGACGGCGGCCTTTCCGCCTGCGGCCTGAATCTCAGCCGACAAGGATTCAGCGGCCTCAGTGGATTTGTTGTAATTCAAAACAACAGACGCGCCTCTCCGCGAAAATTCAAGTGCAATGGCGCGTCCAATGCCGCGTCCGGCCCCCGTCACGAGGGCGATGCGATTTTCCAAAGATAAAGTGTCAGGCAATATGGTTTTGTCGTTTTGAACCATCGTAGGCTCCTTGTTTGTGATTATACATCATGGTTTGGTAGTCTGAACCATCATGCCTTGGCGCGTCGCGGCTTCAAACCAAACACCAGACCGAGTGCGCCGAGCGCCGCGATCAGACCGATATATAAAACCGCATCCTGCCAGAATTGAAGCGGATATAAACGAATCAGCGTATCCGAATATGGGAACAGCCACGTGTCGCCCTTGAAAAACAGGCCGTGAAAATCCTCGAAGAATGTCCAGAACATGTCACCGTTTCCGCCCGCGCCGAGCGTTGCGACGATGCCGATGGTGAATGCGAGAACCAGTGTCAGCCATCCGCCTCGCATCAACCCGGACCGGTAATCTGATAGCCAATCCTTGCGCCATGCCCACACTCCGAGCAGGATCACGATGGCGAGCGTCAGATACCAAATGCGCAGGAATCCCTGCGTCATGCCTTTGACATCGTGCATGTGACTCAGTTCGCGTTCGTTGAAGAGCGGCGAGTCATCGGGAAATTTCAGATTGCCGAGATACGAAATGTCGGCGTTGTTGAGAAGATAGTTAATTCCATACGGTCCCCAGTGCAGACGGTCAGCGATGGTGAAGCCGTAATCATCTTTTGGGAACCAGGGCAGGCGATATTCGATATTCGGGAAAAGCGGCGTCATCAAAAGCCGCACACCAAGGCCGAGGAGGATCAACGGAGTCAGAATTGTGATGAGCCAGGAAAGAATGGGGGAGAGTTTATGTATCATTTTTTGTCCGCATAAATGCATTTAACGCGAAGGCGCAAAGACGCCAAGTTTCTTTTTTTCTTCCTTGCGTCTTCGCGTCTAAGCCCTTTGTTCTTTGAGGGTTGTGTTGAATCGTTTTATGAGAAATGCTCACTGTTGCAATCCATTCAATTTGCCGCTCAACGCAAAGCGGATGACCATGTCGTTGACGATCCATTCGATGGGTGCGCGGTCATCGGTGAAAACCTGCGTGGTCTCATAACCGGGTTTCATGTTGGCGAATGTGGTTTGCATGGCCGTCAGCAAAAGCGGATGAATGTCTGTGCGTTGAGAAAAGAGGTAGAGATTGGTGGCAAAATTATTAGCAGTGGTCGGTTGCTTGGTGGCGAAGATCATGGTATTCAATGTGCCGGGAATATCCATGATGTGGATGGACGGAAAAATTGTCGCCATCGTGGTTGCCAGCCCGTTGATCAATCGGCGGTCGCCGGGGACACTGCCAACATTGATTGCCAGCACGCCGGTATCGGTCAAGTGATCGAAACAGATTTGATAAAACTCGACCGTCGTCATGTGCGGAGGAATATACGGTGGGCGATAGGCGTCCACGGCAATGATGTCATATTTGTATAAGCTCTGGCTGAGATTCCAACGTCCATCGCCGATGTGAACAATTAAATTGGGCAGGTCTTCGCCGAAATATTTTTTTCCAACATCGATAATTTTTGGATCAAGCTCATAGCCGTCGATCGGGATTGGTCCGTAAACAGCCGTGGCCTGACGCGCAGCGGTCCCGGCGGCCAGGCCGACAATCGCCATGCGTTTCACTTGCGATGGCTGCATGTTTGCATAAAAATATGGTCCGACCAAAAATTGCTCCCACGGTCCGCCATAATTTAAAGTGTTCGGATTATAGATTGAATGAATGCCCTCACCATCGTTCAGTCGCAGGAGCGTGTAGCCATTTATCTGCTGAACTTGAATATAGTTATAAGCCGACTCGGTTTCATAAATCTGTCCGGTATTATTTTTCAGCGATTGCCCCGCCGAAAAGAAAGCCAGCAAAGCCAGCACGATTGGCATCCACAAATGTTGAAGGAGAAGTTTGCGTGAGCCAAATTTTCCCAACCCGGCCAGCGCAACAAATAACAGGAGCAAACTAAAAACCAAAAATGTATTGCGCGTGCCGATGGTTGGGATGGTCACCAACACCGGCAAAAATGTCCCGATGAAAGAACCGAGGGTCGAGATGCCATAGATCGTGCCGGAGGTCACGCCTGCGCTTTTGGTATCGTCCACCAGCAGGCGAATGGCGTAAGGCGAGATCGTGCCGAGCAGCGTGACGGGGATGCTGAACAAGATCAGCACCGCCGCGAACGAGCCGAGCAAAACCGCCACGTTCAGTCCTTCAAAAGCCTTGGCTGCAAATTTCAAAACCGGGTTGGTAATAAATGGAACAATGCCCAGCGTGAACGCGCTCCAGGCGAGCATCCGATACATCGAGGCCGCGTCCGGCCAACGGTCTGCCCAGCGACCGCCGAGAAAATATCCGACCGTGAGATAGATCAAGATCAATCCGATGATGCTGGCCCACACCAGGTTGCTAGTCCCAAAAACATTTCCGATCAGGCGCGAGGCCGAAAGTTCGGCGGTCAGCGTGGTCATGCCGGAC
>JAKAMM010000242.1 GCA_021812905.1 Chloroflexota bacterium
TAGACCTGGCACCGGCGGACGGCAAACTATATTCTCTGCGCGATGTGACGGGAACCGTTCCCTCCATTCCGTTGATCGCTTCATCCATTATGAGCAAGAAGATTGCAGGCGGTGCGCAAGCCATCGTGCTGGATGTAAAAGTTGGCAATGGCGCGTTCATGGAAACGCTTGAGATGGCGCGTGAACTTTCCGACTTGATGGTGAAGATCGGCGACCTGGCCGGACGCAAAACGATCTGTCTGCTGTCGGATATGAACCAGCCGCTCGGTCATGCCGTCGGCAATGCGCTCGAAGTCAAGGAGGCGATTGAGGCGCTCAAAGACGGCGGCCCGGCGGATTTCCGTGAACATTGTTTGCACGTCAGCGCTCACATGCTTGTGGTTGGTAAGCGTGCCAAAGATTTGAGCGAAGGCCGAAAGATGGCTGAGACGGCCCTCGCAAACGGTTCGGCTTTTGAGAAGTTCCGCGTGTTGGTGCAGGCGCAGGGCGGCGACGTTTCTTACGTAGACCGGCCTGACAAGATGGCGCGCGCCAAATTTGTCGAGGTGGTAAATGCGCCTCGAAGCGGAATCCTGTCACAAGTCGAGGCGCGCAGCGTGGGAGAGGCGTCAGTTACGCTCGGAGCAGGCCGCGCCAAAAAGTCCGACGCGGTGGATCACGCCGTCGGCTTTATCATCCACCACAAAGTTGGCGATAAAATTCAAAAGGGCGAACCGTTGTTTACCATCCATGCCAATGATGAGAAAAAGCTGGCCGAAGCCCGGGAACGAGTCACCGCCGCGCACGTTATCGGCGACAAGATTGTCTCGCCGTTTCCGCTCTTTTACGAGTAAAATAGCGTATAGGCTTGCGTAATTTTTAGGAATCGGGCATACTTAAAGCGGAGCGCTCTTTCATGGCAAAAGTTTCCCTGCGTATTTACAACCGCGAAATCGAAAAGCTGATCGAACAGAGTCGGCTGGATGAAGCCATAGCCCATTGCCGCCATATCCTGACGGCTTTCTCAAAACATCTTGAAACGTATCGCCTGCTTGGCAAAGCCTATCTTGAGGCTAAGAGATATGCAGAAGCGGTGGATATTTTTCAGCGCATTCTGGTATCCGTGCCGGATGATTTTGTCTCGCACGTTGGCATGAGCATTATCAGCGACGAACAAAATAAACTCGACGATGCGATCTGGCACATGGAGCGCGCATTCGAAGTCCAGCCTTCGAATGCCGCCATTCAAGGTGAATTGCAAAGACTATTTTGCCGGCGCGATGGCGTCGAACCTCCCAAGATCCGGCTGACGCGCGGCGCGCTGGCGCAAATGTATGTGCAGGGCGAACTTTACAATCAGGCCATTTCCGAGATCAAGGCCGTGCTTGCCAGCGACGCGCAGCGCACGGACATGCAGGTGCTGCTCGCCAAGGCTTATTTTCGTAATGGGCAGAAGACGGATGCCAGCGACATTTGTTCACAGTTGTTGCAGCGCTTCCCTTATTGTTACGATGCCAATCGCGTGATGGTCGAACTCCTGCCCGGAACGCAGCGCGCCGAGTCGACTCAGGTTTATCGCCATCGCGTTAGCGAACTCGACCCTTATGCGGCCTTCGCGCAGGAATCCATTTTCCGTTCCAACGAAGTGCCCGATGCCGCAGTCAGCCTCGAACGCTTTGAGTACACAGGTTCGGTCAGTGACAGCACATCCAGCTGGGGTGGGGAATTGGGAATTGGTCTGGAATCCGATGCGACTGCCATGGGTGCTTCCGCTCAACAACCCGACTGGCTGAAGGCCACTGCACCTTCCGGTGCATCGGCTTCGATCGAGGCCGCCCCCGCAGCGGCCTCCGTTTCAAAGCCCCAGGAGGAAATCCCGGACTTTCTCCGTCAAGCTGGCTGGGGAGAGTCGGATGGGCAGTTACAGGAATCTCCCACGTCGTTCGAAGGCGAATCTGAATCGTTCGGGGCGGTGCAGGCCGATCTGCCCGATTGGGTCAAAGCCATGGCGCCGACGACTGGTGTGTCCGCGGCTGTTTCAACTCCCGAAGCCCGGCCTGCTCCTTTGGCCGATACGCCGGATTGGTTGCGCAATCTTGGTGGTGATCAGGCTTCTGTGCCAGAGTCAGCACCTGCGCCTGAATCCAATTCAACTGCTGATACAAATTCGAATGCCTGGCTAAAAGAACTTGGCGCGCCAGCCGTGGCTGAACCTGAACCTGCGGTGCCGCAGGCTTTTGATGATATCCCGGCCTGGCTAAAAAACTCGGATGACCAGAATGCCGCGCCAGTTTCGCAACCCGCTGCCAGCCAGCCCGCGCCCGAAGCGCATGTACAAAAATCTACTCATGAACCAGCCCCGCCAGATTCTCTTGGTGATCTGGGCACCAGTTTGCGGGAGCAGGATGACGGCATAGCCTGGCTGGAGAGTCTGGCCAGCAAGTACGGCGCGAAATCCGAGGAGCTGGTGTCTGATCCCAACGCGCGCACAGATGTTGCCCCCGATTGGGTGGACCAAGCTAAAGCGATTGATGAGACCCCGGTTGTGGCGCAACCCGCCTCATCATCCATGGATGAGACGGGCATGTGGCTTCGTAATCTGGAACAGAGCGAGTCCAAAGGCGACGTTTCAGAGAATAACGCGTCTACTCCAAAAGAATCTCCTGATTGGTTAAGCGAGTTGTCCGGTGCAGATACCTACACGGATATTAGCGACGCGCCAGCAAAAGAAGAACCTCCCATCCTGGGCTCGGACTCTGCGCCCGCCTGGTTAAGCGAGCCTGGCCCGGCACCTTCTGAACCGAAAGGCGCGCGGGAGGAAGATCTGCCCGATTGGCTGGCGGGACTTGACATAGAGGAGAATGCTCCGCAAGCCGGTTCAGGAAGCGACTTGCCCTCTTGGCTGCAGGACGATGCCGAACCAGAGATCAGGCAACCGGCCAGCCCTGCTGACTGGCATCCGGCAGAAACGCAGGAACCTGTTGAGGCTGTTGAAGACGCGCCAAGTCCAAACAAGCCGCCTGTGGGTGAGCCGAATTTTGCATTTGGAGAACCGCCGCCCGACAAGAAGCCCGCCGCGAAACCGGAGAAAAAATCTCCAGCCGCGCCGCCCTTGAAGCAAACCAGCGCTCTCATGCCGCGATCGGCCGATTCACTTGTCAATGCCCAAACCGAATTGGGACGTGGCAATATTTCCACCGCTGTAGCAGTCTACGACAAGTTGATCCGCAGAGGCAAGTTCCTTGAGGAAATCATCCGCGATCTGCGCGACGCGTTGTACCGTTATCCAGTGGAAGTATCCATCTGGCAGGCGCTGGGTGACGCGTACATGCGCGGTAGCCGCCTGCAAGAGGCGCTGGACGCGTATACAAAAGCTGAAGAATTACTTCGCTAAATAAGTGGGTCGGACTGCCAGTCCGACCCACACATTTCATTTTTTGGAGGAAGTTGTGGAACGAACGCTCGTACTTGTGAAGCCAGATGGCGTGCAACGCGGATTAATGGGCGAGGTTATTGCCCGCCTCGAACGCCGCGGACTTCGGCTGGTCGCCGCTAAATTTATGCAAGTCAGCAAAGAACTGGCAGAGACGCATTATGCTATCCACAAAGGCAAGCCGTTTTATGATGGTTTGATTTCTTATATCATTTCTGCGCCGGTGATGGCGATGGTGTGGGAAGGACCTAATGCAGTGGCTGCTGTTCGTCAGACGATGGGAGCCACGCGTCCGACCGAGGCCGCGCCGGGTACGCTTCGACACGACTTTGCCCTCGAAGTAGGCCGCAACCTGACCCACGCGTCTGACGAAGTCACCAACGGTGAAAAGGAAGTTGCGCTGTGGTTCAGGAAGGAAGAACTGGTCGAGTGGAAGCGCGAAGTTGATCAGTGGATTTTCGAGAAATAAAAAGTTGCTTTAAAGATATCCACGAATTACACGAATTTTTGAACACATAAGAAAAATAAGACGCCCGGCTTATCTAGAAGCTGGGCGTCTTTGTGCGAATTAGTGGAATTCATGGCTGAT
>JAKAMM010000243.1 GCA_021812905.1 Chloroflexota bacterium
TCTTACTCAATGTTATGTCATTCGGCTGGTTGAGATTTAATCCCGACTTTTTGCAGCAAGCACATTCAAATGACTGGGCGACTCTCTATCAATACGTAGACGGGTCAAAGCAGGTCTTGAATACTCCCGTTATTACCTCAGAATTGGTTAGAGTTGGCATCGTGCCAGTTGATTCCGGACAGACCGAGTATTATTATCAGATCATGCCCTATGCGAACAATAAACTAATTGGCCCGAATTACGATGTGGTTAAGCAAAATGGCTCACAGTATAAGAACTTGATCCACCGTTCAGTGAAGAACACTGAATACAGCTGGATCATTGTGACTGCGGGCGATCATCTTTTTAAGACGGGTGATTGGGTCAAATATTATTCACGGATCCGAACGCTTACAGTTGCCATGCCCCAAGTTGATCAACGGTGGACCCTGGAAATCTGGGGTCCCATCAACAAATAGCACGGTTTGAATCCGTGACCTGTGGTGCCGCCCATGACTAGAACCAGAAAATGAAAAGATGGCTTTATTGACTTCCCCCGCCCAATTCAGTATAATCTTGTTCATTCCATGAGGAGTAAGCGACTGGAATACTGAGAGAGAAGGAAGGCCACTGGCTGAAAGCCTCCGCAGTTGAAAGTCGCTGAATGTCGCCTGGAATATCTGACGAAGAAAGGCTCCTGCTGAGTAGAACGTCACGGGAATGCCCGTTACAGCATAAGCTGATGATGGTCAGCTATAAAGAGCGTTTTTATCTTCGTGAACTTCGTGTTCTTAGTGGATAAAAACGAATTGAGGTGGTACCGCGACACGCTTGTCGTCCTCATGATGGACGAGGCGTGTTTTTGTTTAAGGCTTGGATGATGACTAATCGCATGGATTTCTTGAGACGCTCAGAAGCAATGATGGCATTTTATGCCGATGGCAAATATCTTGACGCGCTTCAAGTCACCGAGCAATTGGCCGCGGAATTTCCCGAAGAAAATGCCACTACTTCCTTTTGGCGCGTGTGTTTATTGAGCCGTGTGGGAAAAACAAATGAAGCATTGAAGGCCATGTCCACAGCCATGAATCAGGGCACATGGTGGTCGGAAAAACAACTGCGTGCCGATGAAGACCTCGCGCCTTTGCAGGGACTTCCTGCCTTTGAGTCAATGGTGACAGAATGTAAGACGCGTCACGCCGCGGCACAAAAGGATTCGAAGCCAGATATCTTGATTCGTCTTCCATCCAAAAATGGTCCGTATCCGTTATTGATTGCTCTGCACGCGCGCACCAGCAGCCCTGAACGTGATTTTCGAAATTGGGAGTCGATCTTGCAAATGGGATGGATGCTGGCCATGCCGCAATCATCTCAACTTGGTTCACCCAATTCATTCGTCTGGGATGACGCGGCTCTTGCGCGCGAAGAGATTGTCAATCAATACAAGCTGTTGATTGAAAAATATTCCATTGACCCAAGGCGTGTAATCCTAGCTGGTATGTCACAAGGTGCTGCGCTGGCGATTCAAATTTGTTTGCACAGCCTTATTCCAGCGCGCGGATTTCTGGCGGTTGTCCCCGGCCGCATTACCACAGAAGGCTTGAATGAATTGCTACATTCTGCACGCGGCTGGCGAGGCTATCTAGTCGTCGGGGGACGCGACCCTCGACACGAAATGTTCACTCAAATCCACGCCTTGTTGAATCAAAACGGGATTCCATGCGAAATGGAAGACCATCCAGAAATGGGACACGAGTTCCCACAGAATTTCGATCAATCAATCACAAAAGCATTAAAGTTTTTGTTAGCATAAGGAGCACGAATGACAAGACACGAATTACCTAAAGCCTACGATTTCAGAGATACCGAGTCCCGCATCTACGCGATGTGGGAAAAAGGCGGATACTTCAAGCCGCACAACGACCCGAATAAACCGGGCTTCGATCCGAACGTCAAGCCGTTCGTTATTTCCATCCCGCCGCCGAACGTGACCGGCGAACTGCATCTCGGCCACGCCATGTTCGTCAGCGTCGAAGATCTGATGATCCGCTATCACCGCATGAAGGGCTTCTCCACGCTGTGGGTTCCCGGCTCCGACCATGCGGGCATCGCCACACAACTCATGGTGGAACGCGACCTTTTGAAAAAAGAGGAGGTGACGCGTGAGGAACTTGGCCGCGACGAATTCGTCAAGCGCACCTGGGATTGGAAGCATAAGTACGGCGGCATCATCACCGAGCAGATCCGACGTTTGGGCGCGTCCTGCGATTGGGATCGCGAACGCTTCACTTTGGACGATGGACTGAGTCGCTCGGTCCGAGAGGCTTTTGTGCGCCTCTACGAAAAAGGACTCATCTATCGCGGTCCGCGTCTAATCAACTGGTCGCCGGGGCTGAAGACGGCCGTCTCAGATCTCGAAGTGGAATACAGCGAAGAAGAAGCCACGTTGTATTACTTCAAATACATGCTCAAGGCCGAACCTTCGGAAGGTTATATCCCCGTTGCAACGATTCGACCTGAAACAATTCTCGGCGATACGGCTGTGGCCGTTCACCCCGACGATGCCCGTTACAAAAAATTCATCGGCAAGACTGCCATCGTGCCTATCATCGGACGCGAGATTCCCGTCATCGCAGATGAATATGTCAGCATGGAATTTGGCACGGGCGCATTGAAGATAACGCCCGGACATGACCCGAACGATTATGCCATCGCGCAGCGTCACAATTTGCCGATCATATCGGTGCTGGATCAGGCCGCGAAAATGAACGAAAACGGCGGCCCGTATCAAGGTCAGGATCGATTCGATTGTCGCAAAAATTTGTGGGCCGATATGAAGTCCGCTGGTCTGGTCATCAAGGAAGAGAAATATATGACCACCATCCCGCGCTCACAACGCGGCGGCGAAATCGTCGAGCCGATGATTTCGACTCAGTGGTTCGTTAAGATCGAGCCGCTGGCCGAGGCCGCTTTGGCCGCGGTCAAAGATGATGACATCAAGATCGTGCCTGAACGCTTTGAAAAGGTTTATTACAACTGGCTCGAGAACATCAAGGATTGGTGCATCAGCCGCCAGCTTTGGTGGGGACATCGCATCCCGGTTTGGTATTGCCCGGATGGGCACATGACCACTGGTCGTGCAGACCCGACCCAGTGTGGCACTTGCGGTTCGAAAGATATTCACCAGGATGAAGACGTGCTCGACACATGGTTCTCGTCCGGTTTGTGGCCGTTCTCAACGTTAGGCTGGCCTGATGAGACTCCCGATTACAAATATTTTTATCCAACATCTGTGCTGGAAACAGGCTATGACATCCTGTTCTTCTGGGTGGCACGCATGATTATGGATGGACTGGAGTTCACAGGTCAGGTGCCGTTCCGTACCGTGTACCTGCATGGACTGATTCGCGATGAGCATGGACGCAAGATGTCCAAGACCTATGGCAATGTGATTGATCCATTAATTGTCATGGATGAACTCGGCACAGACGCGTTGCGCTTCACTTTGCTGGTCGGAGCGACACCCGGCAACGATATGAATCTGTCCGTGAAGAAAGTGGAAGCCAACCGCAACTTTGCAAATAAAATATGGAACGCGGGAAGGTTTGTGATAAGTGCAGTGTCAAGTGTCACGTCTCAGGTGTCAGGTACTAATGACCGGTCATTGAACACTAATCACTGGACACTGGCTGATTCATGGATCTGGGCCAAAATGCAAAAGTTGGTCCGCGATGTGGAACGACTCTTCCAGACCTTCCAATACGGCGAGGCCGGTCGTCAGATCTACGAGTTCCTCTGGTGCGATTTTGCAGACTGGTACGTGGAAATCGCAAAAGGACAGATGGCGAAAGACGATACTCGATATTCGACAATCGAAACACTTGCTCGTGTATTGGATATATCACTACGTCTCCTTCATCCATTTACACCCTTTGTCACCGAAGAAATCTGGGGACATCTCCGAGATTCGATTCTCCAATCCCGAATCACGAATATCGCCGCAGACTGGCCT
>JAKAMM010000244.1 GCA_021812905.1 Chloroflexota bacterium
AGGCAGCTATTTTGGGGGTCTTGATCAGACGGTCATAGGCGATGACCTTCACGCCCGCATCCGCCGCTTTGTCCACCGATGTGACCGCTGCATCACCATCTTCGGCAATCACGATCAGACCTTTGATGCTCTGACTAACCATGTTGTCGATCTGGTCGTTCTGCATCTTCACATCATGATTGGCCTCCTGGACGATTACATCATAGCCTTTGTCATTGAGAAGCTTTGTCATCAGGTCCGCTTCGTTCTTCCAGCGTTCCGTCGCAAAGTCTGAGAACGAGAGACCAATTTTGGTTTTTGCGCCCACAACCGGGGCAGCGGCATTGGGAGCGCAAGCTGCAAGCAGGCTGACAATCGTGACAAGTGCAACGATTATCCATACGACTTTATTGTGCTTCATTTTTTCTCCTCTTTTTGTCTTAGGTTCGGTTATATGCAAATGGTGTTTCGGAATTTTTTGAATTAGGTAGTGGATGAAACCGTAAGTGACAGGGCCGACAAAAGCCGCTGCAAGTTTGGATTTCGCCACTTACTTTGCAATCCCTGCCTTGAATTTAGCCTCCTTTCACTAGACTGGGATAAGCCAATCACCCTCAGACAAGAGCAATCTCTCGCAGGATGTTATCCAATACAACTGCGATGGCTCCCAAGACACAGGCATCCACGCCATGCTCAGAGAATTCAACGCGCAGATTCTGCTTTACAGCAGGTAAAGTTTCATTAGATATTGTCTCTTCAAGAACTGGCAGTAGGATCTCCCGTCCGTAACTAAAGGCGCCTCCAATAACCACTATTTCTGGATTGAAGATATTAGCCAAATCTGCAATCCCTGCCCCTAGATTTCTGCCCACTTCCTCCAGCGCCGAACGGCAAATCTGATTTCCCTGCAACGCAAAATCCACGACCTGATTAAATGTCAGTTTGCTGAGATCGCCGTTAGCGCACTTTGTGAGTGAATTATCAGAGTCGGCTTCTATCAAGCGCTTTACACGTTGCAATACTGCTCGTGGGCCAACCTGGGTTTCCCAACACCCTCGCCGTCCACAGCCGCACATTTCTCCCTTCGGATCGCGTTGAATGTGACCAATTTCGCCAGCAAGACCATGCCCACCCTTAAAAAGTTTTCCATTGATGATGAGGCCGCCGCCCAAGCCAACGCCTGAACTGAGATAGATAAGATTATCTATATCACGACCAACACCGAAGTAATATTCTCCAAGAGCAGCAAGGTTCGCTTCATTTTCCACATAAAGGGGCAAACGAAAACGCTGATTCCACATCAGGCGTAGGGGAACGTTTTTCCACCCAAGGTTTGGTGCAAAGAGCAATTCTCCTTGTTGTGTATTGACTAAGCCGGGTACGCCCAACCCAATGCCCAGTAGCGGCAGGTTCTTCTCTTCTGCAATGGAAATGGCCTGCTCAATCAGCGCTTCCGCCTCGGAAATAATCTCAATTTGAGCTTTTGTAAGGGAGAATTCAACCAGCCCCCTCCACAAGATATTTGCCACGAAGTCGGTCAAGATGACTGAAACGAATTCAACCCCGATCTCCACACCTATAACCGCGCCAGCCTCCGGCTTTAATGCAAGCGCAATGCCAGGGCGGCCAATTTTTGATTCCATCGTATCTAATTCAAGAACTAAACCATCATCAAGTAACGCGTTAATGATGTTTGAGATTGTGCTCCGATTCAGTTTTGTCTTGGCAGCCAATTCAGCTCGAGAAATTGGCGCGTATAGCCTCAATACATTTAGCACAATAGATGTATTTACTTTGCGTATTGATTCTTGGTCAGCTGTTTGTTGTCGAAGCATGGCATTTTAGGGAATATATATATTAGTTTATTGCATGGATAAACAAATCTAATATAGATATACAACTTTAGCAGTGTAGATTCAATTATGATAAATATTATGTAAACAAAGTTACATTTGTCGTTGATTCCAAACCGATAGCGCAAGGTTTTTTCTGTAAATTGAGTCCAGTGTTTCCTCGCGATTTAGGCTTGCAATTAACTTGAACCTTCAAAAGTCATATAAGTTCTGCCGGTCAACCGCTCCTCGCTGATCTCGCTAAGCACTGCTGAAACCAAACGCAAACAGGAAGCCCGATTAGGAAAGATTGATACAACGCGCGCTCGGCGACGCACTTCTCGGTGTAACCTTTCCACGCCGTTGGTCGTGCGCGACCCTGAAGAACACAGGGCGGCCCAATCTTCGAAAAGCACCCGGAAAGGAAAAAACATGAGGCCTTCCGGGATGTTAATGGCCATCCACCAGAGAGATTCAACCCCCCGTTGTCCGATTGAGGAACTCGGCGGCTTCGCCAGGAGTGAATCGTAGATCAGTGGCACGCAGCTCAGTTAGTTGACCACGGGCACGCAATCGCACCAGGGGAAGGTTAGGGTCCTCGCCCGTGGCGATGACCAGATGTTTCTGGCAGTTGATGCTCAAGTAGAAAAGCGAGAGCATCGTCAACCGGTTTAGAATCAATCACATGGTAATCATCCATAACGAAAATGAAATTGTCCGAGGCGGAGGTATATATATTTTTGCTGCCAGGGGCTGTATACCCGTAGATCCTTTATAAGACATACCGAATCGCTCCTTACAAAAAAAGCATCCTCCGTCTTTGTAGGACGCTTAGTTCGCATCGTCGCCGCCTACGCTCTTCTACGGAATTTATACCCGTATACATGATCTATGCCGCACGGGGCAGATTATCCTGCAGATTTGAAGAGACAGTTGTGCTATGCATGAACAAAGAATTCTTCGCCGAAATCTCATTAACCTTCAACTCGATCCGATGGAGGAGAGTTGTGTGTTTGAGTTCTCAGGAACTAAACTGTTGTGGAGCTAAGGCTTGTCGGACAATCAGATCGAACACATAAATTTTTCCGATTCACAATCTGCAAACGGGTCATGTCTCAGCCTGTCCATCTCAGTCTGAAGCGACTCGCGATCTTAACATCTTCCTGAATTGGATGTTCGAGTTATTGTCACCTTTTCTCGAGGCGATTCTATTTCTACTGTTGTCCACGCTGCGGACATGGATTCCCGATCTCTTCCCAGCCGGAACTTTTATTCCCTGATGTAGTCCTTTGTTCTTGGCATTCAATTAATCGCTCGCCGCTAATCTTGTAAAGCGACCAATGTTCGTTGTTGACAGAGGAGTGGAGAAGTTGTACGCTGAAAGCGACCAACGTTCGCTTAGTGGAGCATTCCGTGCCAAAAGGTATACCTCTTACCGACGAAGAACAGATCCGCCGCCGCTATGAGATTTTCTGGGCCTCGGTAAAACTGTTTCTGAAAAGCGGGTTTCAGGAAACCAGCATGCGCGAGATCGCCCATGCGGCCAATATTGGAAAATCCACGTTGTATGATTATTTCCAAGCGAAGGATGAGATTCTCGTTTGGGGCGTGGAGGATGAGATCATGGATTTAACCGTCGAGGCGCAAAAGATCGTTGAATTATCTTTGCCTGCCATTGAGCGCTTGCGAAAAGTGATGAAGACATATTTGGAATTCCTGGCCGCGAGCAAGGAGCTTTATCTCAAGATAAGTTTTGAAGTGCAAAGGCTGGATCTTGAAAGCCAAAAGCGCATTCAGGTTCGCCGTCACACATATCAGGATTTGATCCGCCAACTGATCGATGAAGGAGTCAAGGAAGGCTCATTTCGTAAAGTGGATTCGCTGCTTGTGGCACGTCTACTTCTCATTGCAATCATGCCAACCGTATTCACTTCGCGTCCCACCGGAGCGCCGTAACAAAGGCTCAACACTGCGTCGGATATTATCTTGAAAGGCATTCAGACATAAATTTCAGTGCGAACTGCCAGTGTTGTCTGGCGGCTTGCAATTAAAAAATAACCATGCTTGCAGGATCGTCCCAATCGGCGTAGACCTGGCAAGGTCAGGGAGGGGCAGCAAGACAACTTTCTTCGGAGGTTGCCATGTCTACGTTTACCCTTCC
>JAKAMM010000245.1 GCA_021812905.1 Chloroflexota bacterium
CATGTGCAGCGAAAGATCAAAGGCCAGCATCGTCCGCACGATTGGCGCAAGCAGACAGGCCAACCGTCCCGTGCCCGCACCGAGATCAAGAACGTCCAACCCATCGAGCGGAGTAATTTCCTGGATGGCTTTCAAAATATTTCCCTGATAATCTTCACATGAGACGAGCGCTTCATATTCAACGGCGTGGTTTGCATAAACTTCTTTTTCAGTTGGCATTGCGTTATACTCCGGCACAATTCTACTGCTTCCCAGATGAATCGGAAAATTTGCATAAGTCAAAACGCTTGGAAGCAAGAAATTCCGGTTCGTTACGCAGCACTCTGTATCATCGGATAAAAACATGACTCTCTCTTCTTCTGCTCAAAAAGTTCAGGATGTTTTGGTTTCGCGCGGATTCAATTGCAATGTGATCGAGTTTGCCGAAAGCACGCACACCGCGCAGGAAGCCGCTGATCGCGCTGGTTGCTTACTCGGACAGATCGCCAAGTCGTTGATTTTCAAAGGGCTGTCGACAAACACGCCCATCCTGGTGTTGACGAGCGGCTTGAACCGCGTGGACGAGAAACGCATCAGCGAATACGCAGGCGAATCCATCGGCCGCGCCGACGCAGATTTTGTCCGTAGTGTGACCGGTTTTGCCATCGGCGGTGTACCGCCTGTTGGACACGCACAAGAAATGGAAACATTTTTAGATGAAGACCTGTTGGGGTACGCGACCGTCTGGGCCGCGGCGGGCACGCCGAACGCGATCTTTGAATTGACGCCGGATGATCTAAAAAAGATGACAGGCGGAAAGGTTGTGAGAGTCAAGTCATGATCGAAGACCTCCGCAACTTTCTTCCGCTCACAGAAAATTTGCTAAGCAGTGGAATGCCGACCGCCGAGCAAATGAAATCAGTTGCAGATGCCGGAGTAAAAATTGTCGTCAATCTTGCCCCGTTCGATCCCGAAAAAGATTTGGCGAACGAAGGTGCGTTGGTTGAATCGCTTGGCATGAAGTACATCAACATTCCAGTAGATTGGGAAGCGCCCACACAGCAAAACCTTGAAACATTTATGAACGCGATGGATGAGGACGGAAATAAAAAAGTGTTTGTCCATTGCCGGGCAAACTATCGCGCAACGGGTTTTATCACCCTCTATAGAATCCTGCGTCTCGGCTGGGGGAAGGAAGAAGCTTTCAAGGATTTGCGGCGCATTTGGAACCCGGATGAATATCCCATCTGGAAAAAGTTTATCGAAAAGAATTTATCAGCAAAACCATGAAATGGGATTTCTTTTCCCTAGACCCTAAAGTCCTAAGCCTCTTTTCATTTCACAACGTTGCAATCGGACAATTTTTGTCGTAAAATCTTTAAGCCCTATAATTGTCAGGGCCAACCAAAGGAGAGAAAAATGACAAAAACTGCGTCCAAGGCTGCGCCAGTTGCTGATTCCCGTCCCATCACCGAGGAAGGTGACTTCCTGCAGATCAAAGCTGTTGACCACGTCCACTTTTACGTAGGTAACGCCAAACATGCCATGTATTACTGGTGGAAAGCTTACGGCTTCAAGCCTGTGGCATATTCCGGCCTGGAGACCGGCAACCGCGAATTCGCATCTTATGTTCTCGAGGCCGGACAGGCGCGCTTCGTTGTCTCTGCGCCGTATACTCCGTCCAGTTCACTGGCTTCACATCACATGCTGCATGGTGACGGAGTCAAAGTCATCGCCCTTGAAGTGGATGATGTCGAAAAAGCGTGGAAGGAAACCACCAGCCGCGGCGGAAAATCTGCGTGGACACCGCGCGAAGAAAAAGATGATTTCGGCATTTACCGGTCGTCTGCCATCTACACCTACGGCGAGACGCTGCACGTCTTCGTGGACCGCGATGATTACAAAGGCATCTTCGCTCCCACCTATCGTCCAATCAAGGATAAAGAAGCCCAATCTGTCGGCCTGGCTGCGATTGACCACATCGTTGGCAACGTTCAACTCGGCAAGATGAACGAGTGGGTCAACTTCTATCACAAAGTGATGGGCTTCCGCCAGTTGATGCATTTCGATGATAACGACATTTCCACCGAATATTCAGCGTTGATGTCCAAAGTGATGCAGAATGGCAATGGCCGCGTCAAATTCCCGATCAACGAACCAGCCGAGGGCAAGAAGAAAAGCCAGATCGAAGAATATCTCGATTACTATCTGACGCCTGGCGCGCAACACATTGCGCTGATCACCGGCGACATTCTCAAAACCGTTGACCAACTCCGCAGGAACGGTGTTGAATTCCTGCGTGTGCCCGAAACCTATTACGAGATTCTTCCCGACCGTGTTGGCAGGATCGACGAGGATATGAAGGCCATTCACGATCTCGGCATCCTGGTGGATCGCGACGACGAAGGCTACCTCCTGCAAATTTTTTCCAAACCCATTCAAGACCGCCCAACCATGTTCATCGAAATCATCCAACGCCACGGCTCACAAAGTTTTGGCAAAGGAAACTTCAAAGCGCTGTTCGAGTCAATCGAGCTGGAACAGGAAAGACGCGGTAATCTTTAACTGTTGGAAAGTTGGAAGGTTGACAAGTTCATTTGTGACCTTCCAACTTTCCAACTTTCCAACCTTAAACCTTATGCACTTCGTCACTATTTCCACACCTCACACTGACTCGAGACCGGCCCTCGTTAGAGAGGGCCGAGTCTACCCGCTGCCTTTTGCTGACATGCGGGCCGTCACCGAAGCCGGCGCAGAGACAGCCGCTCGCCAGGCGTCGAAAGAATCATTTGACATTCGACAGATCAAACTTCATGCACCGTTGCAGCCAAAAACTCTGCGCGACGCATATGCGTTCGAGCAACATGTCAGAACAGCCAACCAGAATCGCGGACGTGACATTCCCGCCGAATGGTACAAATTCCCAATTTTTTACTACACAAATCCGAATAGTATCTTTGGGCCAGATGATGAAATTCCGTATCCGGATTACACTCAGGCATTGGATTACGAACTGGAGATCGCGGTGATCATTGGCAAGGCCGGTATCAATCTTTCAGCCGACGAGGCTGCCGAACACATCTTTGGCTATACCATCTTCAACGATTGGTCGGCGCGTGACGTTCAACGCGAAGAGATGAAGGCCGGGCTGGGTCCAGCCAAAGGCAAGGACTTCGCCTCGTCGCTGGGACCGCTCATCGTCACGCCTGAAGCGCTGGCCGATAAAACGGCCGGACGCCCGGGCGTGTATGATCTGTCCATGACGGCGAAAGTCAACGGCGTGGAAATGTCGCGCGGAAATTTAAAAGATATCTTCTGGTCATTTGGTGAGATCATCGCGCACGCATCACAATCAGCGATGTTATATCCGGGTGATGTAATCGGCTCCGGAACGGTCGGCACAGGCTGTTTGCTCGAACTGACCAAGACACAAGGCCCGTGGCTGAACAAAGGCGATGTGGTCGAGTTGGAAATCGAGAGAATTGGGATTTTGAAAAACATTGTCGGAAGGGACAAAAAATGAACAAAAGAATTTTGGCGGGGATGCTCGTATTGATATTAGCAACACTAGCCTGCGGATCAGCTATGCCAACGCAACAAGTTGACAACGTTTCGACCATTGTGGCTGCGACGATCCAGGCATTGACAGCCGCCGCACCACTCGCAACTCAACCGCTCGCAACACAAGCCGCGCCCACGCAAGCACCGCAGCCGAGCGGAGTTGCCGCATCATTTGGCAATGTCAGCTTTGTCATTCCAAATGGTCTCGCCAGCGGCACAAGCGGCGAACAGGCTGCAGCAGTTGACGAAACAAGCGGCGCGCCGTGGGAGGTTGCCCCCGCACATATTCATTTCACACTGAACGGTTATAACGACCAGCTTGGAAAGTTTAGTGTGGCAGACATCACTATTTATCCGGCGCAAGATTTTGCATCTGTTTCTGCAGGCGCGACCAACAGCCTTCAAAGTTTACAAGCGATTCTGGCAAGCC
>JAKAMM010000246.1 GCA_021812905.1 Chloroflexota bacterium
GTCCGGCTTGGAGGCGAGTTTGGCGCGTTTGGCGCGGAACGGCTCAAGGCTTTTGTTCAAGTTGGCGGCATAGCGCATTTTGCAATCCACACAACCGATACCGGCACGGCGGCATTCAACATTGATCATGTCAACTTCGTCTTGCGGCGAAAAAATCTTGTGCATGGTGAAGACATTGCAAATGTCGGGGTTGCCTGGGTCCGTGCGTTTGATGCGCGCCGGGTCCGTGACCATTGCGCGTACACGCTTGGTGGTCTCTTCGGGTGTGGCCGCCAACTCGATATGATTGTTCAGACTCTTACTCATCTTCTCTTTGCCATCAATGCCGAGCACCTTGAGGATCTTGGTGTTCTTCATCTGCGGCTCGACTAGTGCGTTGGTATGATAACGATAATTGAACGAACGCACGATCTCGCGCGCAAACTCGATGTGCGGAGCCTGGTCGATGCCGACCGGCACAACGTCCGTCTTGTAAAGAACGATGTCCGCCGTCATCAACACCGGGTAACCAACCAGGCCATAGTTTATGTTTTCAGGCTGTTGGCGAATCTTCTCTTTGAAAGTCGGCAGGTCGGTCAGTTTGCCAAGCGGCGTAACCATGGACAAAAGCGTGTGCAGTTCCATCACTTCGGGCACATGCGACTGGATGAACATGATCGTCTCCTGCGGGCGGATGCCTGCGGCCAGCCAGTCGAGCGCCATCTCATAAGTATTCTGCCTTAGATTAAGCGTGTCTTCCACGGTGGTCAGCGCGTGGATGTCAACGATGCAGTAGACGCACTCATAGTCGTCCTGCAACGCAACGTAATTCTGAATCGCGCCGAGATAATTGCCAAGATGCTGGCGTCCCGTCGGGCGGGCGCCGGAAAAAACACGTCCCTTTTTTGCCATTCGATTAATTATCCTTCTACTATTTTATGAATAAGACCCAGTATCTCGCCTGCTGCGGCGTGACGTTTGGTCTCGAGTTTGGAATAGATCAACTTCCCGTTTACGCTGACCTCGAAACAGCCGCCGTCCGAGGGAACCAGCGCCACGCTTTCGATCACGTGCTCATAATTCTTGAGTAATTCATTTGCCAAGCTCACGGCCCGGTCAGTGTAGTGTCAGACAGCACAATAAACGACCTCGATTTTGAGCATAAGTACCTTCCAGTTTAATATCAAACGTTAGAAAATTATAACATGCCGCATCCAAGACTATACATACGGTGGCGGTCGCGCTATAATCCGCCCTGCTGTTTAGTTAGTAAGGAAAGAAGGAAGAGTCCATGCCAATTTATACGTATCGTTGCGAATCGTGCGGAGTGCAGTTCGAACGTCATCAATCCTTCAACGATGCCCCCTTGAAGACCTGCCCGGAATGCCGCAAGAAGGCGCTCAAGAAAGTTATCACTCCAACCAAAATCATCTTCAAAGGTTCCGGCTTCTATGCCACTGACCACAAGTCTCCCTCCGGCAGCGGCCCAGCAAAATCTGCGCAGAAGCAGGATAAAGAAGAAAACAAGCCGGCTGAAAAGAGTGCAAAGACCGAGAAGGCCGCTAAAAGCGAAAAGAGCGAATAGCTTCCAAAAGGCGACGCTACTTGCGACGCTTTTTATTATCAACACAAAAATCGCCGACCAGGGGGAATACGGCGATTACACCTGTGAACAAAAAAATTCCACTGACGGGCTAAGAGCAAAACGTAATGGAAAGCAACAGTATAGGGGACCAATTTTATTGCACGGTCAGCCGTAAAACCAAGATTCCCTTCAATATTGAACTGAAGGGTATCCTTTGGCATTAAATTGAGATTGGTTATTTTCTGGTCGTCATCACGAATCCGGCAATGGCAAAGACCACACCTACGACCAGGGCTATGATCTGTTTGTAGCCAAAACCAGAAACGGCCCCGATCCCCAACGAGTCAGCAAAAAGCCCTACGACCAGCGCAACAATGCCGACCACCAACAACGTGATGCCGATCATCTTTTTATTGTTCATGACATCTTCTCCTTTTATTTTGAAATTTCAAACATTATATACGACGAGCCGATTATTCAAACGCAAAAGCAGGTGGAAGACCGGCATTAGGTATATGGCTGATCGCTATACATTTTCATAGCGAATATTAACATTGGTTTTGCCGTTGCCAAGGTCAACACCTTGCACAACGATGGCCTGACCGCTTGGGTCGCCATCGAACACCAAGCTAAAGGTAGTATCAGTGATGGCCGTGTTGGCAGTCCGCTCGGTGAGGCCTTCTTTTGTAAACGCGTCGCGATAAAACTGAATGGTGTCCTTGAGACTCATGTTAGTCTGAAAGTTGATCGAGCCATTGCCTGTGTCGGTAAAGTTGCTGACATTATCCGGCATCGGGAATTTGGTGTTTTTCCCGTTATCACTTCCGCCGCTGGAACCGGCTGTCGGGCTTTCATTTGGGCCGCTCCCGGCCCCTCCGCCTCCGCTTGTGCTCACGGGCTTGTTAAACAGAGAGCAAGCGAGCGAGATCATTACCAATACAGTCAAACCAAAGAACCAGCGATATTTATTCATGGGTTATCTCCTCATATCGGTTAACTTGTCCCCAGTATAAGAGATTAAACCGATTTTGTCTTCGGTAAAGTCACATGAGGGTGGGCGTCAAAATTTGGGAGAACAACTTTCCAAGCACAAAGTACACAACCCACAGGGTGCTTCGCGAAGGTCACGAAGGAAAAAAGGGCACAAAATCGTGAATCCCCCCTCTTGGTGTACTTCATGCCCTTCGTGTTTAGTGGTTTTCCAAAATACTGACGCTCGCCCGTCACATGGCGGAACAGGACGCCAGCGACTCAAAATCCAGCGGCTCGTCTTTGGCCGGGAAGAAAGATCATCTTCATTGTTCCAGATGCAAAAGTAAATGGCCATTCAAAACTGGAATTTATGATTTTCGATAACAGCTGTAACACAAAAGACTCGTTCACTGCGAACGGGTCTTTGCTTGATGCACTTATTATTACTTGCCAGCGCGGATCTTTGGGCCGCTCAACGGGGCGCCGAACAGTGGGGCGAAGACGCAGAAGTCAAACAAGCCTGCCAGCAAGGGTACCGCGCCGATAACAGCCACGACGATGCCAGTGGCGCCGGTCAGGCCCATCAGGCCCCAAGCCATCAACACGATGCCAGCCACCACGCGGGTAATGCGGCCAGCGGTCGAAGCCATGAAAGAAACAAACGGGTTCATTTTTAATCTCCTTTGGGTTTGATTATCTTGTCCCCAGTATAAGAGATTGGACTGATCCTGTCTGTGACAAAGTCACATAATTTGCATGTCATTGCGAGGAGGGTGCTTGCCCCGACGCGGCAACCTGCTCATTGTCTGCTAAATCATCGAACGGGATTCCAGCGATTCAAAATCCAATACTTCGATCTCACCGCGGCCCGAGCGGATGTCTCCACGCGCGGCGAAATCTTCGAGGATGCGGCTGATGACCTCGCGCGAACTGCCCAATTCAGCCGCGATCTCCTGATGGGTGATGCGCATCGGGTTCTGGACCCGGCAACGGGTCCCGATTAAAGATGCGACTCTAACATCCATGCGGCGGAAGGCCACCTCGTCCACGATTGCCATCACATTTGAAAGACGTTGTGAGAGTAGATCGAAAACGAATCCGCGCCAAAGATCGTAGCGATTGACCCAGTCCCGAAAAATATCGGAAGGAATTAATACCGCTTCCGCATCTTTTTCCACGGTGGCGATGGCGGGAAAAGATTGTTTGCTGAGAATGGCGTTGGCGGTAAGAATGCAGCTTTCGCCCAGGCCGAAACGATAGAGCGTGATCTCGCGCCCGGTTGCGCCGATCTTGTAAACGCGCACAACTCCGGAAATTAAAAGTGCAATGGCCTGAACCCGATCGCCTTCAACGAACACATCCTTACCCGCCGGGATGCGCGCCAATGTTGCGGCTTGCTGAAATTCTCGCATAAA
>JAKAMM010000247.1 GCA_021812905.1 Chloroflexota bacterium
GTGTCCCACAACGCCAATGATTTCCATCCGGGCGTGTCGGCCACGTAGCCGCCATCTTTGAGCGGAAACAATTGACGCACAACGGTTGTATGTTTGCCTTTGTTCATCGCGGCGCTGATTTCGTTTACGGCTAATCCCAGTCCGGGTTGGATCGAGTTCAACAAACTTGATTTGCCCGCGCCGCTCGGTCCGGCCAGGGCCGAGATTTTATTTTTCAATGCATCGTGCAATTCATCAACGCCAATATTTTTTTCTGCCGACGTGTAAATCACGCGATAACCAAGCGTTTTATACATTCCAAAAATTTCACGCGCATCTTTTACAAGATCAGATTTATTCGCAACAATGATTGGCGGGATCTTTTGTTTTTCCGCGATAACCAGAAAACGGTCGAGCATTTTTAATTTCGGATTCGGATTCGCGCAGGCGAAGACGAACATGGCCTGATCGGCGTTCGCCAGCAAAATTTGCTGATAGACACCCTGAGGCCGCGGGTCGAGCCGGACGATGGCCTGCTTCCGTTCCTCGACCTCTTCTATCACCCCCGACCCATCCGCCAAAATCGTGATGCGGACGTGGTCGCCGAGTGTTGCAATATCGCCGGCAGCGCGGCCCTGTTTTAATCGTCCGCGCAACTGGCAAACAATCAGGCCCAATCCGGTTTCAACGGTGAAGAAACCGGATTGGGCCTTGACGATCAAACCTGAGCGAATTGATTCCGCCACGAATTCCGTTTACGGTCTTGGCGTCTTGGTCGGGATGCCGCCAATCGGTGTGGGCGTATAGAGCGGCGCGCCGAAGCCGGATGAAAACCACGGACGAGCCTGGGGTTTACCGTAATAATAGGATTCGACCATGGCTCTAAAGATCGGCGCGGCCCAATCGGAACCTTCGCCTTGATTCTCCAACACAACGGCGATTGCAATATCGGGCAAATTGGCAGTCTGCACGGCCGCTGTATATCCTGCAAACCAGGCATGGGAATTGCCGTTACCGGATTCGGCTGTGCCGGTCTTTCCGTAAACGGGAATATTCAACCCGATGAAACGATAGTATGCCGTTCCAAGCGGATCGTGAATAACGCTCCACATCGCATCTTGAAGCGTCTGGAGATTGTCCGGGCGCAGGGGCAGAGTGCCGGTCGCTTCGGGCTTGAATAGGTTAATCGGATCGCCCTGGACGGGAACGACCTTCTCGATCAGTTGAGGCCGGTACAAGGTCCCGCCGTTGCCGATGGCGGCGATCAAGCGTGCCACTTGAAGAGGAGTCACCGTCACAGTTCCCTGACCGATGGCCTGATTGGTCGCATCGATCTCATTGGTCGGAACAACGATATTTCCGGAGGCCTCGGGCACAACATCGATACCGGTCGGAGCGCCGAGTCCGAACGAGCGCGCCATATTGGCAATGTCGGCTGCGCGATTGTTGTTATATAGGTCCAGGCCGATGTGCCAGAAATATGGATTGCAGGAGCGCATCAGGCCTTCGGGCAAAGTCAGCAGGCCGGATGGTTTGCTATCTGAGGTATCACACTGCTTGCCTGCCGCAAGCCTGTCCTGACAATGCTGCCAGGTCCAGTCATGCAGGACGGGGCCGCCATATTTCTGTAATTCGGTAAAATCATACTGGCAGGAGTAGGTTGTTTGAGGCAGATACAATCCGCTTTCCAACGCGGCCGAGAAGGTGACAACTTTGAAGACCGAGCCAAGCGGCAATTCTCCCTGCGTAGCGCGATTAACCAGCGGCTTATCCTGGCTATTGAGCAAGTCGTTGAGCAAATAGCCGTTGTTGAAATTATTGGGATCGAAGAGGTTTGGGTCATAGCCGGGCGAGGAGGCCATTGCCAGCACGCGGCCGGTATCGCGTTCGAGGACAACTATCGCGCCTTTGAAGCCCCGCAGGGCGGTTTGCGCATTTTCCTGCAGGCTTTGATCAATCGTCAAATAGACCGAGTCGGCAGGCTGGGGCTGGGTTTCGCCAAGCTTGGAAACAAGGTTGCCATTGGGGTCAACCACCCAAAGCGTGCCGCCATGCCTGCCTGCCAAATAAGGCTCCATGGATTTCTCTATCCCGGTCTGGCCAATCCTCTCGTCGCCGCGATAGCCTTTGCGACGGTATTCATCCACTTGTGCGGGGTTGATGAGTTGCATGTAACCGACCACCTGTGGTGCGATGCCCTGATTAAAATACACGCGCGAGGTATAAGGATTAACAGTAAGTCCGCTGGATCCCAGATTCAAAACGCCCTTGACTTCGCTGGCGGCGGCATCGCAAATGGCAACATACCAATCCGGCCCGGCGTTGGCGTATTTCGCCTGGATTGCATCCGGGCTGATGCCGCATAGCGTTGACAGTTCGCTGACCAGAGTCCCTTCGGATTTTGGAGTCAAATTGCCGGGGGTGATTCCCAACGCGTACGCGTCAGATTGGCCAACGATGGGCAGGCCGTTGCGGTCGTAGATGTTGCCGCGGGCTGGAATTTGGTAATCCATTTTCAGGACGTTGCCGCCCGCCAGTTCGGGCAGGATCAGGCTCTGGTCCCAATTGAGGCGCCATTGACCAACTTCCAAACTGAAGTGCGCGATCATGTCGCGTTGAATATCTCCCACCAGGGCGGTGTGATAAATGATTTGAAATCCAACCTGCGCGCTGTCCGGACTAAGCGCTTCGGTCAGGATCTCATAGTCCAAACTTCCGGCGCTCATGGTGTTAAGCGCGTCGTTGTAGTCCTTGCTGAATCCATCCTGCGTCACCACGGCTTGACTTTTCTTCGATAGCAAGCCATACATCGTGGTGTAATCGCCATTCTTGAGCGCTTCCAGGAAGTTACGCATGGGCTGTTCAGCATCCGGCGCGTGCGTGATGCCGACCGACGCGGTGGGCAGAGGCGTTTTGGTTGGGAAAATCGAAAAACCCGGCTGAGGCGTGCCATTGACCGTCGTCGGTGCGCAAGCGGCCAGCAAAACGAGCATCAGGATCAATTGAAGCCAGCGTATTGGTTTCATGCGTTTACCTTTTTATCCAACCTGCTCACCGCGCAAAATAGAACGCGAGACAGGACACTGATATTGTAAATAGGTTTGACAATTGTTCGGAATGTCCGCGTTGGGCGTGACCTCCAGTTTTCGCAGGGCGCGTGTCAGGTGGCACAAAGGCAATCCCATCACGGATGCAAAACAGCCTTGCATATTTTCAACCGGCTGAAATCGTGAATGCTGAATGGCATACGCTCCGGCTTTATCGAGCGGATCCCCGCTCAAGACGTAAGCGCTGATCTCGTCGTCGCTGTAATTCCGCATGGGAACATCCGTCGCGCAGATTTCGGTAATGCTGCGTCCATCCTTCATGCTAAGAATGGACAGCCCCGTATAGACTTGATGCGTGTGCCCACGCAAACGTTGGAGCATTTCCACGGCGGCAGTGATGTCTTTGGGCTTGCCGAGGATCATATCGCCATCCACCACAGCGGTATCGGCAGCAACGATGATGTGCTCAACCCGCGCCTTGGCAACCGCTGCATGAGCCTTGGCTTCAGCAAGTCTTCGCACATAATCAGCAGGCGTTTCTCCCGGATTCTGACTCTCATCCACATCCGAGACAGAAACGTTGAACATCCAGTTCCCCAAAGCGATCAATTCCCTGCGGCGCGGAGAGTTGGACGCCAGTAAGATCAAAGTTCGTTCGATCACGGCAAGATTCTAACACAGTATAAAAATGGTCTTCAAACAGGACTCATGTGGGCATGTTAAAAATTTGGACGGTTCTTTCTAGTTGGAACAAGTAAAACACAGTGACTCATTAGCTCATGCTACAAGTTATGATTAAGGAGGTTTGGTGGCGAGTGGTAAAATGTGTCTAGACCAAAATTTATCTGGAGGCAGGCGTGAAGGAACTCAGAGATCGAATTCAACGTGATGGACAAAGTCTTGGGAACGGTATTCTAAAAGTG
>JAKAMM010000248.1 GCA_021812905.1 Chloroflexota bacterium
AGACATAAAACCGGTTTGCCCACATTCAATGCGAAACCAATTTCATATCCCACACCATGCGATGGCACGCTGACCTCTGCGATCAACGCGTCAGCCGCGCGGATCCAGGTCACATCGCGTTCGTAAACATCACGCGCCGAGACAACTGCTTCCATCGCCATGACGTTCGAGTCGGCCAGATGCGCCGTCGGAACGGTGTGGCCGTCCGTAAGCAGGGCCGCTGTCAGGTCCTGATAGACGCGCTCGTACTGGCGCCCGCCTGTGATCGAACATGCAAAGTAAATATTCATTTTTTCGGCAGGCGCGGGAGAATGGACTGATTTGTTATCGATCTTTGGTGTATGGATTGATTGTCGCTGGTACGCATACTATCCATCTCGGTACCGAAGCCCATCCAGTTTTGGACCAGGATCACAAAATGCGGCGTTTTATCCTTGAAGAAAAAAGACGAGAGAAATAAATTCAACGCGCTGCGCGAAATGGGGAACGCATTCAGGTCGACCACCACGGCGGTCATTCCGGCCAGCGGCTCGATGATCTCGCGTTTCATGCCGCGCAAACTTTTGGGAGGAAACAAGGCTGCCATGCCAGCGGTCGTGGTGCGCAGGACGCGGCGATAGGAAATATTCAATCGAAAAATTGGCGTGGCCAATAGCAAATGATCGCTGAATGGCTGCACATAGGCGCTCTTGCGCAACGCCAGCATGATGAGCGATATCAAGACCACGCCCGAACCTACTCCCGCCATCGTCATCCAACGCCATGATTCAGTGAGTCGTGTGTACGAGTCTTGATAGAACGGCCAGGCCAATACGATCACTGCGATCCCCAGCAAAAAGATCGCAGGCCACCAGCGGTCCATCATGCGCGTGTAAACAACGAGCGCATAACGTCTGCCTGCTTTTGCCATGATTAATCTTCCTGCCCGGATGAAGCGGCTTGTCCGCTGCTTTTCTGGACTTCCGGCTGGCCGCCGTTCAATTGAGCGCTCAGCCGCCCGATAGCCTGCTCCAGGTGTTCGCCGCGCAGACTGAACGTGATGTCGCCGCGCGTCTTCTCGATGATGCCGCGCGCCAGGTCGGTCTGGCGGCGCAGGCCGTTGGTGATCGCGTCGGGATAATCCATCGTGACCAGCATGGAATAAATATCGTCCATGATGGTGAGCAATCGCTCGGCCTCTTTGGAATATCCGTGACGCAAAATGTCCATGATCCTGCGCCGCAGCTCGCCGACCACTTCCGCCATGCCGTTCAAATAAGTTGAATCTGCCACGCCCAATTCTTCAGGTGTGAGCAGCGGTTTGTTTTGGATCAGCGCGCAAGTGACGTTGGCTTCGACAAATTCCTTCAACGCGTCCTGGGTGTAGCCGGCATAAAACAGGTCGGGATATTTTGCCAGATCGTTTTTCAAGCCTTCAGTTAGTTTACGCGCTTCCGACAAATGTTCGTTCATTGCATCGGATTCGTCACGATGAACGGCGCGGATGGCGAGCGAGCAGGCGCGTGTCAACTGGCGGGCTTGGGATAAAGCCTGATCCCGCGCCGCAGTGCGCGCGTCGAAACTGATGCGGATTCTTTCGGCAATGCTTTCAAGTTTGTGCATAAAATATCCTGCGGAGAAAATCTAAGGTTTTTCTTCTTTAGGCGGTTCCGGCGGCTGGTGCGGCTTGAAAAGATTATCAGCCAGCGAAGAGTTGACCGGTACGTTGATCTCGCCGAAGGCGGCTTCATAACGGGCGATGTTTTCGGTCAGCGCGCGCAGCAATAATTTGGCCGAAAGCGGAGACATCAAGACGCGCGCCTTGACGACGGCTTTTGTTTCGACCGGAAGCAGTTGGGCGAAGTCTATGACGATGTCGGCGGGAGAGTGGGATATTCGTGCCAGGTTGGTGTAGACTGTTTCGAGGCTGGGCGGGATTTCAAGAATAGGGCCTTGTGGTTGGGGGAGAGCCATAAGATTTCCAGTATCTTTGTTAAAGGGCACAGCGCTTGCCCTGCCTGCGCCAGTGCCGCAGGCACAGGTGAGCTTGTCGAAGGGTCGCTGTGCCCTTTTCATCACTTAGAATGGGATATCGTCTTCGGCAGGAGCGGAGAAGTCGCCGCTGTCAGCGGGCATACCGCCGCCACTGGCGTCGCCTTCGCCGCGTGAGCTCAGGAAGCGAACCGTACCCGCCGTCACCTCGAACGAAGCGCCGGAGGTGCCATCCTGCTTTTGCCAGATGCGCGGCCCGCCGGTGGTTTTATCGGGAGTCAGGCGGCCTTCCACGAGCACCTTCGAGCCTTTCTTTAGATATTGGTTGCAAATCTCGGCGGTCTTGCCCCAGGCTGAGACCCGGAACCAGATCGTCTCGTTGACCTGTTCACCGTTCGACGAAGTGTACTTGCGGTTGGTGGCGACTGAAAAAGATGTCACGGCCTGGCCCGATGGCGTGTAACGCATTTCGGGGTCCTTGCCGAGGTTGCCGACGATAATAATGGTGTGGTACATGGGGATTCTCCTTTTGGGTTAAGGGAACGCCGCAGTCGCGGCGTTACAAAGTTTTGACTTTTCAATTTTACACTTCATTTCACATGTTGCAAGGTTTTTTCATAACGTCTATACTTGCATCAAGGAGAATCTCATGCCGCAAACACCGCACGTCGAAAAACATTTTACTGCTTCTGAAACCGTTCGGGATATTGTGATCGGCATGTCTGATGGGCTGACCGTTCCGTTCGCGCTTGCCGCCGGACTTTCAGCGGTCGCCACCAGCGGAATCGTTGTCACGGCCGGATTTGCCGAGATCGCGGCGGGTTCCATCGCCATGGGCTTGGGCGGCTATCTCGCCGCCCGTTCAGATTCCGAACATTATGTCAGTGAGCTGGCACGCGAAAACGATGAGATTATTACCAAGACAGATTTTGAGATACTCGAGACGGAGGAAATTTTTACATCCTACGGTCTGACGAAGAAGGAAAGTCAGCCTGTGGTCAAGGCTCTACAGAATCGCCCTAAAGATTGGGTTGACTTCATGATGCGCTTTGAGTTGGGATTGGAAGAGCCAGACCCGAAACGCGCACTGACCAGCGCGTTGACCATCGCCCTATCTTACGTCGGCGGCGGGCTTATTCCGCTTTCGCCATACATCTTTATTTCCAAAGCAGGCGAAGCGCTTCCGCTTTCGGTCATTGTGACTATTCTGGCGCTGGGAGTCTTTGGTTACATCAAGGGCCGTTTCACGGGTTCGCATCCGGTGCGCGCTGCATTTCAGACCATGTTGATTGGCGGACTGGCGGCAGGCGCGGCATTTTTCATTGCTCACCTGATCGGATGAATCTCTGACAATCCGCCGCCGTGGACACCCGGCTGGCCGAAAATTAAGAAAAGTCAAAACCATTCTAGCGGATGGACAGTTAGAAAATGATGAGAACATGGGTCAAAAGATGCCCCATTCCATATGGATTGTGATAGATTAAACAAGGAAGGAGATCCCATGGATATTGGCGCACCCGAACTAATCATTGTGTTGATAATTGTTGTCCTGCTTTTTGGTCCCGGACGTATCGGCCAGGTCGCCGGGGAAATTGGCAAGGGCATTCGCAATTTCCGCGAAGGCTTGTCTGGCACGGATGATAAGGATGATAAAAAAGAAACTGCGCAGGAGCCGCCCAGCCAGGAACCACCCAAGTCATAACATAAGCAGAAATAACGCACAGGGATTCTCTTTTATCAGGGAGTCTTTGTTATTTAAAGAGTGACTCTACTGCAAAAAGGTCGGTGCGCCATTTTCATCAGATGAAAGTGGGAGAAAGTTGGCAAAAAAAGCATCGAATAGCTGCGATTTTTTCATGGAAACGTCAAAATGCCTATCGAAGTGGAAAAGAATAATCTGCAATTCTTGAAAATCGAGTTATTGCAGAGGAGTCAAGAGTCCATTCATTATTTATTGATT
>JAKAMM010000249.1 GCA_021812905.1 Chloroflexota bacterium
GCCTCTCTCTGATGATCTGACCATGCTGGCGGTCCGCCGCGTAGTTCCTTAGAAAAATAAAAAATGCCCGACGCGTTTTGCTTTGCGTCGGGCTAGGATGATTGGGCGTCTTCGATCATGATCTAATCTCAACACCCATGTTGTTCAATTCGTCCGAGCTGAGGTTCGAGACGAACAGGTTCGCTCCGGAGAGGGCGAGGAGCAGGAGCAAACAAATTGAAATTGCGAGTGCGAACATAGCTAACTCCTTGTATGACTAATATAACCACTCTCAAGGTGAAAAGATATATCCCCTAACAGTTCTGTAATGGATTCGCCATACGTTTATGCAGTGGTGGAGCAACCCATCTCGCGCGACCAGCTTTACATCGCGGACGAAGTCTTCGTGTGCGGAACCGCCGCCGAATGCATCGGCCTGAGCGAAATAGACTTCCGCACGATCGGCGATGGCAAGACAGGCCCTGTCACACGCCAGATCCAAAAGGTGTATCACGATGCGATCGCGGCAAGGTCAAGAAGTACGAGAGTACGATTACGTGGGTTGAAAGTTGAAAATTGGAAGGTTGAACAGGCGCGTCCATGTGACTCGCAACGCAAGCCTTTCGCGAAGATATGTCAGGTCTTGCTCCCCATTGGTTTGGCGGGATAAATCTCTGCCTCAGTTCGTGGAAGTCCGCTAAAGCGGACTCGTTGTGCCAGACCTGATATGTCTCCACCGCGCCGTGATTAATCGAGATGCTCGTGCTGATATGAGACTCGCAACGCAGGCCTTTCGCAGAGACATAGCGATCTTGCTGTCCATTATTCCGTCGGGATAAATCCCTGTCTCAGTTCGTGGAAGTCGGATAAGTCCGACTCGTTGCTCCAGCCCGAAGGGTTTCCAGGTACTGAGCTGGCGGCTTTAGCCCAGCGTTTCATGTGCCCGTGACGTGCCTGTTTTGTTGTATACTTTAGATAATCAATCCACGATTTCTGATTTGCGGGTGACAATATGCCTCTCTTTGAAATCTCCAGCCAAAAACTTTCCCTGATTGAACATTCAAATTTTCCGCTTGAAAAGAATTTGCAGACACTCATTGAGAAAAACCTGCAAACTGTATTCGATTGCCGTTTTGTTGCTTCTGAATTTCCGACGGGCTATCAGCATTCAGGAAGAATTGACACTCTCGCATTATCTGAAGACGATAATCCAGTGATTATTGAATACAAGAAAGTTGAATCTTCAGAACTTATCAATCAAAGTTTGTATTATTTGGCATGGCTCAAAGACCATCAAGGAGATTTTGAACGAGCAGTGCAGAAAGAATTAGGACACTCCACCGAAGTGGATTGGTCAGATATAAGGGTTATTTGCATAGCGCCTAATTATAAAAAATATGATCTTTACGCTGTCCAGGTGATGGGGGCAAATATTGAATTGTGGTCTTACAATCTATATCAGGGGAAATATTTGTATTTGGAGAAAGTGTTGCAAACAGTCTATGCTCCTGAGTCAATCGAAGTCGGCGAATCAAATGGAAAAAATCCGATTATGGTCGCGGCTGGGAAGAAAGCAGCAGAAGCCAGAGCAACTGGCATTTACAATTTCGAACAACATCTTAATGGCAAGAACGATGATATCAAAGAATTGGCATTGGCAATTCAAGATTTTGTCATGGGAATAGATTCTGCTATTCAAGAAGCCCCTAAAAAGAATTACATTGGATACAAGACATCTCAAAATTTCATGTGTATGGAAATACAAACTCATCGGGTTTTGTTATTTTTGAAGTTAAACCCAAAAGAGATTTCAAACCCGCCAAAAAACTTCAGGGATATGACTGGAATAGGCCATTATGGAACAGGTGCCTTTCAATTAGCTATAAAGAATATTGCAGATTTAGAGGCAGCAAAACAATACGTTGAAATGGCATATCATAAAATTGGCGGTTGATTTTTTCATCCTTCATAATTCATCCTTGACACGAATCCCTCTCTGTCATAGAATACCGCCCAACAACATACATAAAACGCTGACGAGGATGAGTACACTTCAAAGCGATTTCTAGAGAGCCGAGCGGAAGATCTGAAAGCGAGGCAAAAGCGCAGAAGTCGAATGGCCCTCCGAGTTGAAAAGGCGAAAGCACGCAAGCGCGATTAGCCTAATTCGGGAACTCCCGTTATAGAGTAAGGGTATAAATCTCAGCAGAGATCGTACCTGAAAAGAGTGAAGCTGGTTATTTCCCTGTTGCATCACGACAGGGATTTTTGTTTATAAATCAGCTTTAAGCCTGGGTGGCACCACGAGAATCCCCTCTCGTCCCTTATGGACGGAGGGGATTCTGTTTTAAGTTTGGTCTCGATACGGCGGCGATGGTCGAGTAGTCCGAAGGACGTATCGAGACCCGCCGCCTACTCGACCACCTATTACGTATTACGCATTACGTAACACTCATCCTTTATAATTCATCCTCCATCCTTTAGGAGCAACTATGTTACTCGAAGCCACCGCATTCCAAACCATCATCCGCGAAGTGTCTGCGGACCTTGAGACCCCCGTCAGTTTGTATCTCAAACTGCGCGGCGGCGGCGCGTCCTTTTTATTGGAATCCGTTGAAGGCGGAGAACGGATCGCGCGTTACTCGTTTATTGGAGTCCAGCCAAGAGCAGAATACATTTTGCGAAATGGACAAGTTGAAATAAAAGAAAACAATGAAACACGAGTTGTTCAACTTGATGACGATGACCCCACGATATTTTTGCAAAATGAAATGAGCCGCTTTCCCGCTGTCCGTCTGCCGAACGCGCCGCGCTTTACAGGTGGGCTGGTGGGCTACCTCGGGTATGAATCTGTCAGATTTTTTGAACCAACTCTCAGCGAGAAAATGAAGCGTTCTTCCATTCCTGATGGAATTTATTTGCTCGCCGATACCATCGTCGCATTCGATCACGCCCGCCGCACGATCTTCCTCATCGCAAATGTTTTGGATGGCGATACCCAAGCCGCCGAAGACAAACTCGACTCGATTGCCGCGCGCATTCATCAGCCTTTGCCGCCCGCGCAGAATATCAAAGCCGCGCCGTCGAAGGTCAAGGCAAGCCACACGCAGGGAACCTATGAAGACATGGTGCGCGCCGCCAAGGAACACATTGCCGCGGGCGACATTTTTCAAGTGGTGCTTTCACAGCGCTTCACACGCAAGACGGACGTTGAGTCGTTTGATGTCTATCGCGCCGTGCGGCGTTTGAACCCATCGCCTTACATGTTCTTTTTTGATTTCGGACTCGTGGACAATGAACCGCTTTATATTGTTGGATCGTCGCCTGAGATGTTCGTGCGTTTGGAAGGAAGAACCGCCTCACTCCGACCGATTGCCGGGACGCGCCCCCGAGGAGCCGATGCCGCCGCTGACGCATCGCTTGCCAAAGACCTGCTCGCCGATCCGAAAGAACGCGCGGAGCATGTGATGCTGGTTGATTTAGGTCGTAATGATTTGGGACGCGTGTGTGAATATGGCACGATCAAAGTTTCTGATTTTTTCACCGTTGAAAAATATTCACATGTCATGCACATCGTCTCCCACGTCGAAGGGACTCTGCGCCCCGAACTGACCGCTTTCGACCTAGTCCGCGCCGCCTTCCCCGCGGGGACAGTCAGTGGCGCGCCGAAAGTCCGCGCTATGGAAATCATCGCCGAGTTGGAGTCAGACGCACGCAACGCCTATGCAGGCATGATCGGCTACTTCGGCTTCGACGGCGCCATGGATACCTGCCTTGCCATCCGCACGATGGTCGGCCGCGGAGATACCGTCAGCGTGCAAGCAGGTGCTGGTATCGTCGCCGATTCGAATCCGACTGCTGAGTATCAAGAGACGGTGAATAAGGCGAGTGCGATGTTGAGAGCGATAGACGCAGCGGAAAATCAAGGATGAACGCTTACGCGTAAAGGATG
>JAKAMM010000250.1 GCA_021812905.1 Chloroflexota bacterium
GATAATTCCGGCCAGAAAGCCAAAAAGGACAACATGGAAAACAAATCGTCGCTGCAAAGTTTGCCGCGTAACATTTGGGCTGTCACACTCACATCGTTCTTCACCGACATCTCCTCGGAGATGATCTTCAACCTCATTCCTTTATATCTCGCCAACGTGCTTGGCGTTGGCACAGCGGTCATCGGTCTGATCGACGGCATCGCCGAAACCACCGCCAGCCTGATGAAAGTGTATGCCGGTTCGCTTTCCGACAAACTCGGTCAGCGCAAATGGCTGGCAGTCGCGGGCTATGCCCTTTCGACCATCTCGAAACCGTTTTTATTTTTTGCAAACGCGTGGGGCTGGGTACTCGGCGTTCGTTTTTCGGATCGCATCGGAAAAGGAATCCGCACTGCGCCGCGCGATGCTTTGGTGGCAGACAGCATTGACGAGAAGCAACGCGGACTCGCCTTCGGCATTCATCGCGCTGGAGATACCGCCGGTGCTTTCCTCGGACTTTTAGTGGTTGCCGTTATCGTCTGGTTGACCGAAGCCAACGCGATGGATCTGACACGGCACACGTTCCAGATCGCAGTGCTGGCAAGCATCATTCCGGCGTTGCTGGGGGTTTTGGTTCTGGCGTTTGGAGCAAACGATATCCCGTTGAAGAGCACTGGAGCGAAGCCTGTTTCACTCCTGCGCTATAAAGAAATGGATGCGCGCTTCAAAATTTTTCTCTTTGTCGTGGTGCTGTTCACGCTTGGAAACTCCTCTGACTCCTTCATCATTCTGCTCGGACAGAATCGCGGACTGGATGTTTTGCAGATCATGTTGATGTTGGTAACGTTCAATTTCATTTACGCGGCGTTCGCCGGTCCGCTGGGATCGCTGTCCGACAAAATCGGGCGGCGCAAGCTCATCATCGGCGGATGGATCGCTTATGGTCTGGTATATCTTGGCTTTGCGTTATCGCACACTGGTTTGCAAGTCTGGTTGCTTTACGGATTATATGGTCTCTATTACGCCGCAACCGAGGGCGTGGCAAAAGCCATGGTTGCAGACATTGTCCCGGCCTCGGGGCGCGGTACTGCGTATGGTCTCTATAACGCAGCCATCGGCATCACTGTCTTTCCTGCATCTGTAATCGCCGGTCTGCTCTGGCAGGGCGCAGGCACATGGACGGGCTTCGGCGCATCGGCTCCGTTCTTCTTCGGCGCATCACTGGCACTCCTGTCTGGTATTCTATTCTGGCGTATAGTGAAGTAAAAAACACTTGGTATACTTTAAACATCTCAAAAATGGAGAATACAAATGTCCACTAATCCTCATTGGGATTTGACCAACGTCTATCCCTCGCTCGAATCAAAAGAGTTCAAAGCCGCCGTTGCAGATTACAAGAAACAAGCCGCAAGTTTTGAAAAGTTCTTCGATAAAAAGTTGAGCAAGGCCGGGGCTAAAACGCCAGCAAAAGAATTAGCATCGCTGATCGGCAAAGCCATTGACCAGTTGAATTCCATTCAAACTCTCTCCGGCACGATCGTCCCATTCATTTATTCATTCGTCACCACCGACTCGCGCAACAAGGAAGCCATGCGCGCTCTTTCCGAGTTCGAGCAGGCCAGCTTGCCGATGAATAAACTCTTCACTCGCTTCAGAAGTTGGCTGGGCAAGACCGGCGATAAACTCGATAAGGCCATCGAAAAGAGCAAGTCTGCTGCGGCGCACGCCTTCATGATCCGCGAAGCGGCGGAACAAAGCCAATATCAGATGAGCGACGAACTGGAAGGACTCGCTTCAGAACTCAGCCTGAGCGGCGGCAACGCCTTCGAAAAATTACAGGGGACGGTCACCTCGCAACTTTCCGTGGACTTCGAGCTGGACGGCGAGATGAAGAAACTTCCCATGCCTGCGCTGATCAACCTGCGCTCGCACCCCGATGAAAGTGTCCGACGCCGCGGCTATGAAGCGGAGAACAAAGCCTGGGACAAGACCAAGGAAACTTTGGCGGCCTGCCTGAACGGGGTCAAGGGTGAGGCGGCAACTCTCAATAAACGCCGCGGCCGCAAGGATGCAGTCCATTCATCCCTGGAAGCCTCGCGCATCGACCGCAAGACTCTCGAAGCGATGATGGGCGCGATGGAAGCATCCTTCCCGATGTTCAGAAAATATTTCAATGCCAAGGCGAAAAAACTCGGCAAGGAAAAGCTGGCATGGTGGGATATCTATGCGCCGCTCGGCAAGACCGATAAAGTTTATTCGTTCGAGGAAGCGCGCGATTTTATTCTTGAGAACTTCGGAAAATTTTCGCCTGATTTGAGCAAGTTCGCCAAACGCGCTTTCGACAACAATTGGATCGACGCCGAACAGCGCAATGGAAAGCGCGGCGGCGCATTTTGCATGGGCATAGCGGGCGTAAAGGAAAGCCGCGTGCTGTGCAACTTCGACGGCTCGTTCGATCAGGTCTCAACCATTGCGCATGAGCTTGGTCACGGGTTCCATAACGAGTGCGCTTATGCGGCGGGCAAGACGGAATTGCAACAACTCACACCGATGACGCTGGCCGAGACTGCCTCCACGATGTGCGAAACCATCGTCACCGAAGCAGTGCTTGCCAAAACCAAAGATCCGCAGCAAGAATTGGCCGTGCTCGAAGCGCAGATACAGGGCGCGGCGCAGATTGTGGTGGACATTTATTCGCGCTACCTTTTCGAGAAGGAAGTTTTCGAGCGCCGCGCAGAAGCCGAACTCTCAGCCGATGATTTCAACGACATTATGGAACGCGCCCAGAAAGCCACCTACGGCGACGGTCTTGATGAGCGCTATCTGCAAAAGTTCATGTGGACTTGGAAGCCGCATTATTATTCGTCCGGCTTGTCGTTCTACAATTATCCGTATGCGTTCGGTTTGTTGTTTGCCACCGGCTTGTATGCCATCTATCAGCAGCGCAGCGCCGCTTTCGTGGATGATTACAAAAAACTTTTGGCGTCCACCGGCGAAGCCAGCGCAGCTGATCTCGCCAAGCGCTTCGGCATCGACATCCGCAAGCCTAAGTTTTGGGAAGACAGTCTTGCCATTATCGGCAAGCGCATAGACCGTTTCTGCGAACTGTAGAAAAAACAAATCTTGCGAAGGTTGCAACCTTCGCAAGATTTCATAAATTCCAATTTGTAAATCGTTACGACGACCAGCCGCGCAATTGCATGGCCTTGACCACACGATCAATGGCGACCATGTAAGCTGCATCGCGCATATAGACATTCTCCTTCACGGACATTTCAATTACGTTGTTGAATGCCTGCGTCATCTTGGTATCGAGTCTTCCGAGAACCTCTTCCTTCGTCCAGTAATAGTTCATATCGTTCTGGACAGACTCGAAGTAAGAAGTCGTCACACCGCCCGCATTGCACAGGAAATCGGGGATGTCGAAGATCTTGTGGGACTTGAAGAATTCGTCCGCTTCGGGCGTGACACCGCCGTTGGCGCCTTCCGCCACGATCGTGATACGGCTGGACATTTTCTTGACCGTATCGGCATTGACCTGGCCTTCAAGTGCGGCCGGGATGAGCACATCGGCATCTTTGGTGATCCAGGCATCGCCATCCTCGACAACATAGCCAGCCTTCTCAGCAGCCTTCTTGTCAATCGTGCCATACTCGTCCACGATGGTCAGCAGGAAACGCGGATCAATACCGTCTTTGCGGCTGTAAGTAAATGACTTCTTTTCATGACGGTCCCAGCACGAAACACAGGCGACTTTTCCACCCAGCATTTCCACGAAGCCAATTGCAGCATACTGCGCCACGTTACCGAAGCCTTGAATGGCCGCCACAGCTTTCCTGGAATCCATCTTCAAATGCTTCATGGCTTCGCGGACAGTGTAGATCACGCCGTAACCAGTCGCTTCGGTGCGGCCTTCAGATCCGCCGCCGCCCAAAGGCTTGCCGGTGAAC
>JAKAMM010000251.1 GCA_021812905.1 Chloroflexota bacterium
GCAAAAGTTCATCGCCGCCGGTGGCGAGGATCCGCTCGCGGTCAATGACCAGCGCTGAGGCGAGCGGCCGCTTCGGGTCGAGTGTGTGGACGCGGGCGTTGTGCAAAAGTCTCATAATAATTTTTCCAGCAAGCCATTCAACTCTTCGTCAGAATAATAATGGATGGTAACCGTGCCGCCTTTTTTGCCGTGCTTGAGCGCGACCTTCGTGCCGAGGCTGGCGCGCAGACGACGCTCGATGTCGCTCACATCAGCGCTGGGACGAATTTTCTTTTTGGCTGTTGGTTTCACGCCGCCAAGTTTACGCGCCAATTGCTCAGTCTGTCGAACGCTGAGATCGAGATTGACGACTGTGCGAAGCGCGGCCTCCTGGCCTTTGATGGCGTTGATCGCAAGCAAGGCGCGCGCATGTCCCTCGGTAATTTTTCCGTCAACGAGTGCCTGCTTGACGGCGGGCGCGGCATCCAACAGACGCATGGTGTTGGTGACGGCCACGCGGCTTTTGCCAACACGCGCCGCGATGGCTTCGTGCGAAAGCCCGAATTCCTTGGCGAGATTCTGATACGCGTCAGCCTCTTCGATGGCGTTCAAGTCCGCGCGCTGGACATTTTCGATGATGGCAATTTCAAGCAATTGCTGGTCACTGGCATTGCGGAGGACAACCGGAACAGTTTTCAACCCGGCTTTGCGCGCGGCCTGCAAACGTCGTTCGCCCGCGATGAGCGTGTACATTCCGCCGCGTCCGGGCGCGACGATCAACGGCTGGATGACTCCGTGCTCGCGGATCGACTCGGCCAGATCTTCGAGTTCATTTTCTCTGAAATTCTGGCGCGGCTGGCGCGGGTTGCGCTGGATCAGATCAATGGATATTTGCGCCACGCCGCCTTCAGCGCCCGACGATGTTGTAAATGAACCGCCGGGGATGAGTGCGTCGAGTCCTTTTCCGAGACCGGAATGTTTGGGCATAAATTCTCCTGTCATTCGAGTAGGGGCACAGTGCCGCTGTGCTCCTACATGTTATTAATTATGAACCCTAACTCCATCGCCTTTGAGCAATTCCCTGGCGAGACTTTCATACGCTTGCGCGCCAACGGACGAAGGCGCATAGGCCGAGATGGGAAGTCCGTATGAGGGCGCTTCGGCGAGGCGGATACTGCGCGGGATGATCGCTTTGAAAACCTGGTTCGGAAAATGACGATTGACTTCGGTCACGACATCGGTCGAAAGATTCGTACGGGGGTCGAACATTGTTAGAACGACACCGCGCACTTTCAGGTCGGGGAAAAGGGCCGAGCGCACGCGTTGAATGGTTTGCGTGAGCTGGCCGAGTCCCTCCAGCGCGAGGTATTCACATTGCACTGGCACGATCACGCCATCGCGCGCTGCGACCAGCCCATTAACTGTGAGCAGTCCAAGCGAGGGCGGACAATCTACCAAAATATAATCGTAGCGATCAATCAACGGTTCAAGCGCGCGCTTGAGGAGTGTCTCGCGCGCCAGTTCATCCACGAGTTCAATCTCTGCACCGGCCAATGATGGAGATGATGGCAGAAGTGCGAGCTTGAGTTTTTCATTCAACAAAATGAAAGGAGTTGCCGCCCCACCCAACAAAGTTTCATACGTGCCACCCGCAACTGTTGACTTGTCTACGCCGAGGCAGGAGGTTGCATTGGCCTGCGGATCGAGATCAACGACCAGCACACGCTGTCTGGCGCTGGCAAGATACGAACCGAGATTAATAGTGGTCGTCGTTTTTCCCACGCCGCCTTTTTGATTCACGAATGTATAAATGCGAGCCACTAGAAAACCTCCATGAGGCACTCTTCGATTTCTTTTTGTGTCGGGATTCCGCCCAGGCCCACACGCGCCACCGAACGCGCCGCAAGTTGCGTGGCAAAGCGCGCGGCTTCCCATGGATCGCGCGTGGTGAACAGGCGGATAAAAAAAGCGGCGGCGAAAATATCACCCGCGCCGGTCGCATCCAACTCGGGAAGTTGGGGGGCGCGGAAACGGCGGCGGTCGCCGTTCCAGAAAAGCACCGAACCCGCGTCGCCGTCAGTGACGGCCAGCACACGCGTTTGGTGCGCCATCGCTTCGATCAAATCCTCGTCGCCGCCGACATCTTCTCGGCTGATGACGGCCGCTCCGGCACGCGGTAAAAAATTTTCTGCAGATTCCCATTTGCAGGGAGAGACATGCCCATTGCCGTTCCAGGTGCGCATCCAACCTTGTGGCGTGATACCAAGCAAAGACGGAGAGAATTGTCCCGGCAATTCATTGGGCAATTCCTGAGCAACCGGACCGAGATGAATGATGGGCGCCTTCCGCCAAACCTCCGGCACATTTTCAAACGGAATCATAGCTGCCTGATGTTGAAGGGTTTGTTTGCGTTCACCGCCGATATAAATATTTTCGAAAGTTGTCGTGTGTTCGGATGGAGTGGAAACCACTGTAATCCCCGCCAGTGCGCTGAGTGAAGTCTTCCTGCTGGCGGAGGTGACAATCCCCACCCGCAAGCCAAGCGCACGTGCTGTCAACGCGGAAAAAGCTGCGGTGCCTCCAAGACGCGGCCCACCGGATATTACATCCTCGGTCACATGGCCGATGACGAGATAATCCACAGATTCAAGCACAGCGAGTTCGGGCATGGATAGATTATACCGTGAGAAAATCGAGCTTTCTCCTGGCTCTCTGTGGCTTTCCGCGATTTGTACGCGGATCAGACGAATTTCACGGAGTCTCACGGAAAAACCATTAAACGGGACCTTCACTTTGTCCGCGGATATACGTGAATTTATAAGTCAAATTTGAGAAGATGAGCGAAAATCCGTCCTGAGCATGTCGAAGGATTCGCGGACCGTTCTTGATTGAGCGAAAGTCCTAATTAAAAATCCTTTTTTTTCTGTGTCCATCTGTGAAATCCGTGTCCAATATGTTTTCATCACGTCGATTCCCCATGGCACTTTCTTCTTTCGTCTTTTGCATAAAAAAAGAAGAAGGACGAAAGATCGCGTTACCACGATCTTTCGTCCTTTTATCTTTCGATCAAACCGATTACGAATCTTTTAGCAGAATTACAATCTTGCGATGCGGTTCTTCCCCGGTGCTTTGCGTCATCACCGCAGGGTGTTCACGCAACTCCATGTGAATGATGCGCCGTTCGGCGGCAGGCATCGGCTCAAGCGTCAGCTTGCGGCCTGATTTCATGACCTGTTCAGCCATGCGCCGCGCCAGTTGTCGCAGTTGGCGTTCGCGCCGGTCGCGGTGGCCTTCGACATCCACGATCAAATGAATGAACTCCTGTGTTTCCTTGCCCACCATCAACGAGGCAATATATTGAAACGCATTCAAGGTATCGCCGCGGCGGCCAATCAAAACGCCGAGATCGTTCCCGCGAATATCTACCATGATCGGATGACGGTCATCGCGTGCCTCGCCATAATGCGCCGAGACCTGCGCCTGCATGCCCATGTGAAAAAGTAATCTGGAAACGGTGGTTTCGGTGGCATCCAGGATGAGATCGTGCTCATGAGACGCGGATTCCGCTTTGGGCAAGGGCGCTGCCTTTTTGAGGGAAGCCGCTTCTTTTTCCGGCCCCTTCGACACGCTCACCTGTGCCTGCGGCACTGGCACAGGCAGGGCGACGCGTGAGGCGGGTTTCTCCATTTTGGGCTGACGCGTCGCTTTAGGTTTTTCCGGTGCGGGCGGGGGTGCAACTGGTTCCGATCCGGGTGGGGGGGTGACCGTCAGGCGCACGCGTACCTGACGTCCGCCCAACCCAAACAAGCCTTTGTTTCCAGCATCCAGCACTTCCACCGACACCGCATCGGCGGGTAATCCCAATTGGGACAGCCCTTGTGCCAGAGCTTCCTCCACAGTCGGAGCGATAATTTCCAGTGTTGTGCGTTCGGCCATA
>JAKAMM010000252.1 GCA_021812905.1 Chloroflexota bacterium
AGTCATTGACATGCCTCAAAATGGATTTGGCAATTTGAAACAGACTGCCTCGCCCGGCCTGGATCCAATCCAGAGTAGGCGAGGCAAGCCGTATTCTTGAGAATGCTCAATAGTGGTTATGTGCTACAATACATACTGAAATACATAGAAAGGAACCTGCCATGCAAAAAATTATCGGTGTGACCGAACTCCAGCGCAAATTCCGCCCGTTTTTCGAGGATGTCGTCCGCAAGCGCACGCTGCTTGTATTGACGCGCGGTTCGCGCCCTGAAGCGGCATTGATCCCCTACGAGGATTATCTGCGTTTCCAGCAAATGCAGGAGAGTGAAGTGCTGGCAAGTTTCGACAAGGTTTGGAATCGCCTGGCCGAAGTGAACGCATCCTTCGGCGAAGAGGAGATCGCCGCCGACATCAAAGCGACGAGACAGGGGTAGTCCATGCGCGCAGTCATTGATACGGGGGTATTTGTAAGCGCCCTTATCCGCAGACAGGGTACAACGGGCGATGTCCTGCGCTCCCTGCGTGACGGACGCTTTACTGCCATTTACTACACAACCGCCGGGCGAACCTTGACCCCTGATAAATCAGTAAAAGGATATCGAACCAGAAGGACATCACCCCTGGAGTAATTCGGCATAGATATTATCCTCATCGTTTTCCCAGACCTCCGCAAGCGCTGTTTCACTTGCAGATAACCAGAAGAGCGGTTCGTCTTCTTCGGGTAACAATGTCACAATGACCTTTGCGCCTTCAGGAAATATAACCCCTTCAAGCGGTTCTATCTTCCCATCGTGTATCACTGCCCAAACAGTCTGTAACATTTCACACCTCCTTTCCAGTTGAGTTCCTGATAATAATTATACCGTGTCTGGAAGCATTTGTTTGCCACCCATTTTCGCCCAGCAGACTTCCAGGTCGCGCGAGAAGGCGTTGGGTTGACTGGCAAAGCCGTATCGAAACCTGTCCGAGGCGGCCTGCCCTGCGACCGCAGGGGTGTTCGACGGAAATTACAGTTGTCATCGGAGTATTAGTTTAGTCTTCACTACACAGGGCACTAAGATTCACGGAGGGAAATACAAAAACTTTCACTTTGTGTTACTTCGTGAACGTCATGGTGAAGAATCTTTTGGGTTTTCAAACCGTGCCCATAAACGTCTGCTCGCCGCGGTTGAAGATGACGCTGCCCAGGAAAACCAGAACGAAGCAAAAGCTATACAATAAGGGATTCAGCATCCCAAGCAAGGGGAATACTCTAGCGAATCAGCTTTAAACCAACCCCAATATCCAAATCTTTCCATGCCCGGTCAGACGTAACCGCAGTTGCATCAGTGATTTGCGCCAGGGCAAGACAGGCCCGGTCTCCGAGCGAAAGACCAAGGGGTTGAGTTTGCTTGTATAAAAATCCTGACTGGAAGGCTTGTTCTTCGTCAAAAGGCATTGTCTCCAACCCAAGATAAGCCAGGACATCTCGAATTTGATCTTCCGGCATGCCAACCGCAGATAAGCGCGCTACCACCTCTGCCAGGTTTACCGTGGAAATGACCGACTGCGGCAGCAACCCTTGAACGAGATCTGCCCCTTTTTCTGCATTGAGGAGCGCCAGAAGAGCAGACGCGTCCAGAACATATTCACTCATGACTGGACTCTTCGCGCCTGGCCCGGATCAATTCATCCACAAGAGAGGTTTCTTTGGGTACATATTGCCGGACAGCTTTTTGTGCCAAATTGACCGCCTGGCGCAAAGGAATCAAACGGATGGAGCCATTTTCAAGCCGCATGACGATTTCATCCCCAATTTGAATTTCCAGCGCTTTACGAAACTTCACCGGCAAAACGATCCTGCCACCGCGAGCGATTTGTGTCTTAATTTCTATATCTGCCACCTTCCTGATTTTAGACATTTCTAAAGATTATACCATGCAGGTGGGAATAGACGGGAGACCGAGGGCGGAGGACGGGGTCGGTCTTCGGCCATCCGCCCCCGGCGGCGTTTGCAGGATAAATCTTGCGCCGAGGCATGTACTGAGCCGGCCGTCTCGCACCCCGTTCGCCTGCACTTGCAGCAGGTGCAAGCGGGACGAGAGCCCGTCGGGGCGAGACGGCCGGCGTCCACAGGATCGCTCCGCTGATGCTCGCGGCACGAACGGTGTCGAAGTAACGGCGCGGGGAGCATATTGCCTGACATGTTTTGCGTGCACACGATCAGGCTGTTGGATGGACTGGTAAAAATGCTGAGCGGGATCGGGGAAGCGATTCCGTTCTGCCTGATTTGTTGGGGCCACGCACTTCCTATTCCTCAATGGGGGTTTCTGCCTTCGTATCCACATGGACAGACTCCTCCACGCTGATGCGGGTGGAGCGCTCATTCCAAAGCTCTCTGGCTCTATCTTCCGTTGCCCCAAAAGGACCTGTGGCGCTGCAATCCCCACAATGAATTGCGTATCCAGAGTACACCACATGATTCGATCCGCAAAACGGACACGCTTTCAAATCAGGGGCAACTTGCATTGAATCTCCCATTCATCCCATCCGAGCGCCCAATTGCGAAAGGCTGGGCGGGCGTGGACTCTCTTTGAGCACAGAAAAAACTCGAAGCCAGCCTGCCGAAGGTAGCGGACTGTCCAGGGTGCTTTGTTAGCCCGCTTTTCTCTATAAAGGGGTGCCGTTGGTCAGTATATTTTTTAGATTATTTGCAGACCAAAGCGGAACACCAATTTGAATAACTAATTGAATAGGTATACAAAGGATGCCCACAAAAACAGCCAGCAAAAGCGAAATAGTAATTCCTGCAATTAAGTCATAGACTATCCACAAAATAAGGCGGAGTACACCATCATTAGTTCGCCCTGTGTACATATATCCAATGCCCAATAGACCAAAAAAACCGCCTACAAGTTCAATAAGAAATGCCGTGTTTACATCCTTATCTGGTTTTGAGGTTGTGCTTACTTTACCAGATGCGAGACAGGGACGACAAATTAACTTACCTTGCATTTCTATGGCACATTCATTACATATTGGCTTTCCACAAGACGTACAAGTTCCAACCGCTTCTTTTTCGGGGTGAATATAGCAGTTCATTTGTGCATTCTCCTATATGATGGTTGGCAAAGGTTTAATAAGACCCTTGTTGGAAGAGAGGAAGTATGAAAGTGCCAATTACGAACAGAAGATAACACGCCAGTAAAGCGCCATAAATAATTGTAAACACCATGCCTAATGTCTTTCCCGCATTTGCTAGCTGCAAGCCTTCCTGATTTGGATTTTCAGAAATTTGTTCTTTTGCGATATTTCCTATTATCCATGCGGGAATCGAGAAAAATAGACCACCGCATAACCCAAGTATGCCTAATATAAGGCTAACAATTGCAAGAGGGTTACTTGGCTTACTTGGCTGAGTCTGAAGGCGATTTACATTCCCTGTAGATAAGCAATGTTGGCAAGTGATTCTGCCTGCAACATCAACTGAACAAGTTTGACATATTGCCTTACCGCAGACTGCGCAAGTAGCCACTGCTTCAATTTCGGGATGATAGTAGCATTTCATTGTTTTCTCCTTTTGATGATACGCTGATGAAAAGAGGCTGGCTAACAGTGAGCATCATCTGCCGCAGCAAACGAGTCGGCTGCATGTGTGTATTAGGTGCATGAGATAAATAAAGAGATCTAACTACCGCTAACTCACCAAGTCAGTTTATCGAAGCATTTTCCTTACATCTTTTCTTATTGAGGTGGGAGAAAGGACGTTTTTTCGCTTTGGACGCTTGGTTGATTGATCCGAGAAGAATGTTTTTCGAGGAATCTTCTGATCTCATAGTACTCAAGCGTACCAAGTGCATCCCTTGTATTTTGGCGATTCTTCAGAAAAGCAAGGGACATAGAACTGAAAATAAGCGTGGATAGAAATATTGACCAG